>JAWOBF010000030.1:0-6277 GCA_046498225.1 Candidatus Aegiribacteria sp. | reverse complement strand
GACGGGCCCCGCAATGTCAGGGGAGCCCTTCTGGCCGCGTCAAATCATGAAATTCATAACTTAGGAGTTACGGTAGTTCTTAACGACGAGATACACGCCGCGGGAAGGGTGACAAAAACCTATACAAGCAATGTAAGCAGTTTTACCTCGCCGGGCTACGGACCGCTGGGGTTCGTGGATCAGGACAGGGTCCTGCTTCAGAGAAAGCCGCTCTGGCGGCTGCAGCTGCCCGAGGGAAAGCTGGACATGAACCGGCATGTGGGACTGGTGAGGACGGCCTCGGGGCTGGGAGCCAGGGAGATAAGGTACTGCGTAAAATGCGGCGACCGGGCGGTAGTAGTGGAGGCGCTGGGCAGGGGCAATGTTCCGCCGGACGTTTCCGAAGCGGTGGACGAAGCGGTGAGGCGGGGCACCATAGTATGTATCACCAGCAGGTGCTATATCGGAAGGGTCCTCGGAGTTTACGACTATACCGGGGGAGGGGCGGACCTGGAGAGGAAAGGCGCCATAATGGCGGGAGACATGCAGGGACACAAGCTGAGACTGCTGCTGATGGCCGCCCTTGGTATGGGGATGGACAGAAGCGATATTCGCCGTATGCTGGGAAGGCTGTAGTGAGAGGAAAGTTCGTTGACAAGGCGGAACGCTTCGGCTTAGGATACCGAATGCGATACAGGGACCGGGTGGTGTAAATGCCTGAAAAAGGGTTCACGGCCACCTTTATTTCCAATACGGGCAAGACCCTCCGCCAGTATGACATAAGCGGATGGAAGCTCTACCTGGCAAGGGTGGTCCTGGCTCTGGCCGTCCTGCTCATAGTCGGCGCCGCGGTTCTGGTGGTATACGGCATCATGAACGCCGGCGAAACACAGAGGCTGCGTGAGGAGATATCCCTGCTGCAGGATTCCCTGTCCGACAAACGCTCTCTGGAGGCCAGGCTGGAGACACTGGAGACGCGGATACAGTACGTTTACGGTTACAGGAAAAAACTGGAGAACATCGCCGCCCTGGTCCCGGCTTCAGAGGATTCGCTGGAATAGCACGGAAAAGAGGAGACTTAACGATGTCTAAGAACGAACTACCCGCAAAAATGGACTCCATCCTGGGTTCCGGCAGCTTCTGCAAGGGCTCGGTCAAAGTAGACGGGGGGCTCAGGATAGACGGGACCGTCGATGGGGAAGTCGTGGTCTCCGGCACCCTCACTGTGGGACGCGAGGGGGTAATAACCGGCGACGTCACGGTCAGCCAGGCGGTGGTAGGGGGCAAGATCCAGGGTACGGTAAGGGCCGACCAGCAGCTGGAACTCCACAGCGGGTCCAGACTGGAGGGAGATATCTTCACCCGGTCCCTGGTGATAGAGGACGGTGTTTTCTTCGAGGGCTCCTGCAAGATGAGTCAGACCAACGATTCAGCGACGTGATGTGGAAAATGTGGAAAAGAAACGTTATCTGTGGATAACTTCGTAAACAGTTTGCAGACAGAGCTATAGAGTAACACTTAAAGTAGTTTCACAAGTAATATCCACAACATACTCTTTTATGGAGGCATAGACTGAAATAGGAGTTTTCGGCGTGTCCCGGAGCCGTGTGCCGGTCCCCGAACCGCTCGAAAGGCTGGTATCAGAATGACCAAGCTGGAACAGCTCCGCGAAGCGGAGGAAAAAGCTCGGCTGCAGATAGAGAAGGCGGAAAAGGAAGCCCAGAAGGTAAGGCTGTCCATTCCCGACGGGAAGGAGCAGCAGGAAAGCAAGGTCCGCCGTCGGCTGGAAGAGATAGCCCGCAAAGAGGAAAAGCAGACAGAAGAGGAAACCTCGAAGCTGCGGGACGAGCTGGAGAGGGAAACGGAGGACAGACTGAAGGGAATGGCCGGCTGGCGCGACAGGCTGGAGAAATCGGCCACTGAAGGACTGGCGCGGTTCATCGAAAAAACCGGGGAACAGGATACATGAGCCTCGACGATGTATCGAAGATAGAAGTCATCTGCCACTCCCTGAAGCGGGAGGAGCTCCTTGGCGAGGCTGAGTCCTTCGGCAGGGTGCATCTGCTGGACCTGTCGGAATATGAGCACAGTGAAGGAAAGGGTTACCTGAAACCCTCCGAACTGAGTACCGAAGACCTCTCAGAGAAGATATCCAGCCTGGAGAGAGCCATCAACTTCCTCAGGGAGGAGCTTCCCGGGGAGCCGCCCGTACCGTCGCTTCCACCGGTGGTCAGTGAGGACGAGCTGATGGAACTGATAGATGACAGGGAACTGCTGGAAGACGCCAGAAAAACCTGGTTCATGACAGTTCAGAAGGCGAAGCTCGAGGGGGCAGAAAAGGAGCTGCTTCAGGAGGAGGCGTTCCTCTCCGTCTGGGAGGACCTGCCGGTCCCGGTTCAGGAGCTCCGCCGGCAGGGGTTCTACCGGATGGCCGCGGGAACGCTGACCGGAGAAGGCATACAGGAAGCTCACCTGCTGGACCGGACGACATCCCTTCTTCACATAGAGGTACTCCAGAGGGAGAAGGATTTCGAGAGGGTGCTCATCGCCCTTCACGAGGAAGCTGTGGAGGAAGTCATGCAGTCCCTGGGGGAGGCCGGTTTCACCCAGCAGGATTTCGGCTCACGGCAGGGCATGATCGGGGAGCGGCTGAAAGAGGTCCGCGACGACCTGAAGAAGATCCGCTCCAGAATGGAGGACCTGCACCGGAAGGCTGTGGACCTGTCGGGCAGGATGGACGGTTTTCAAAGGCTGCTGGACGCCGCATGCATGGTCCTTGAACGGATGAAGGCGGCAAACTGGTCCGTATCCAGCGCCCACGCCTGCCTGTTCAGGGCCTGGATACGGACCCGCGACCTTGACAGCTTCCGAAAGAGGCTGGAAAAGCTGGGAGAAGTGGACATCGAAGTGATAGAACCGGAGGAAGGAGAGGTCCCTCCCTCCCCACTGACGGAGAAACCACCCGCTGAGCCCTACAGGATGCTCACCGACATGTACGGCCAGCCCACCAGGGAAGACCCCGACCCCACACCGATCATGGCCCCGTTCTATGCCCTTTTCTTCGGTATATGCATAGGGGACGCCGGCTACGGGATAGCGCTGGCCCTTGGTTCAGTTTTTGGCTGGTACCTGGTGAAGAGGCGCCATGGCAACCCCAGGCTCTTCCAGCTGCTCTTTCAGGGCGGTGTGGCCAGCGTACTCGTGGGAATATTCCTGGGAGGATGGTTCGGCATTCCATTTCACAGACTTCCGGGTTTTCTGCAGGCCCCGGCGGACCTTCTGAACTCCCTGGTCCCCGGATACCAGCCCGGACAGCCGGACCAGGAGGGATTCGCCATATCCAAGCAGTTCCTCTACCTGACCCTGGCGCTGGGACTGGTCCAGCTCACAGCGGGCATAGTGGTCAACCTTGTAAAGAGATGGCGAACCGGCGAGAAGCTGGCGGCTGTCATTGATCAGTCCGGATGGCTTCTGGCCACCGTCGGGCTGTTCCCCTGGCTTTTCAACCATTACCTGCTGAACGGCGCCCTCTACGATGTCAGCGGCCCGCTGGACAGCATCTTCCTGTACATGCTGGCTGCGGGAGCCGTCCTGATCTTCGTAATGGGGGGAAGGGAAGCGAAGGGGTTCGGCAGAATAGGCCTGGGGGCCTACGCCGCTTACGGAATAGTCAACCTGCTGGGAGACGTCCTGTCGTACTCCAGGCTCTTCGCCCTGGCCCTCTCCAGCGCCATCATAGCCCAGGTGGTCAACCAGATGGCGGGAATGCTCATGGACCAGCTCTCCATACCGGTGGTGGGCGTTCTCCTGGCTTTCATGGTGGTTGTGGGCGGGCACGCGTTCAATCTGGGCATGGCGGCCCTCAGCGGTTTCATTCACACAGCCAGGCTACAGTTCGTGGAGTTCTTCGGCAAGTTCTACGATGGAACGGGGGTCCCGTTCAAACCCCTGAGGTACGAACCGAAATACGTGCACATCGAAAGAGGGAATCAACAGGCTCTGTAAAGGAGTGAAGGGAGATATTAAGTGGAACAGCTCGTAGCATACATGGGAGTGGCGCTGGCCTGTGCCCTGGCGGGAATAGGATCCGCCGTGGGAGTGGGCATAGCGGCCCAGGCCAGCACAGGCGTGATGAGCGTGGACCCGGGAAAGTTCGGGAAGCTCCTCCTGCTTTCGGCCCTCCCGGGAACCCAGGGGATATACGGTTTCGTCATAGCCTTCCTCCTTCTGGGCAAAATTACCCCCGGAATGGACATGAGCGTCGCCTGGCAGGTCTTCACGGCGGGTCTTCCCATAGCTCTGGCGGGACTGCTTTCAGGCATTCACCAGGGCAAGGTCTGCGCCGGCGGAGCGATGATGACCGCCAAGCAGCCGGATGACTCCGCCAAATCGCTCATTCTGGCCGTGTTCGTCGAGTTCTACGCTATCCTGGGCTTCCTGGTCTCCTTCCTGATGCTTCAGGGCATAGGCGGGTAACCCCGGCATGTCTCTGAAAGCGATCCTTGCAAAGATAGAGAAGGACGCCGAACTGAAGGCCCGGGCCATTATCGAGGCCGCGGAACGGGAGAGGGAGAAGGAACTGAAGGAACATCAGGCCCGAATGGACGACCTTTTCCAGCGGGAGGAGGAGAAGGTCCGCGCCAGGGCGGAGGAATCACGAAAACGCATGGAATTTCATGTCCGCAGGGAGGCCGAAAGAAAACTGATGAACGCCAGGAGGTCCATGATCGACAGTGCCCTGGACACGGCGGTAGACAACCTGGCCTCAGCCGAAGACGATGATTACCTGGCAATGATATCGTCCCTCCTTGAAGAATGCGACCTTCAGGGAGAGGTGGAAGTGCTGATATCGGAAAGCGACGCTGACAGGATAACCCCGGAGTTCCTTCGAAAGCATTCGGGAGAGAACAGGACCTTCGTTCTCTCGGACCGGAGGCACGGGGAAAGGGGAGGCGTGATATTCCGGTCCGGTGACATCAGCCAGAACGGCACCTTCCCGATGATAGCCGAGCTTGCCCACGACAACCTTGTGATGAGCCTTTCGGAGCTTGTCCCCCTGGAGAAGACCTGAGCCATGGCAGGCGGGTTTATCTACGCCAACGGCAGAGTGAGCGCCGAGGAAACGGAGCTGCTGGACGGACGGATGTGGCAGATGCTCATGTCCGCCGGCGACGAGGAAGAGGTACTGAGGCTCCTGGGGGACACCTGGTACGGCAGCTTCATGCAGTACCACTCCATGGAGGAGTGCTTCCTCCGGGCCATGGAGACCACCGAGGACGAGCTGCTGGAACTCTCGGAGGACCGGAGGCTGGTCAGGGGAATACTTCATAGATAAGCCAAGGGAGGAGGATGAGGATAAAGATCAAAATGACCAAGAAAATGGCAATGGAGATATTACCCCTTCCATTAGTGGAATCCCGCTTCCAATCTTATTCAGCATTGTCTTAATCGGTGTGGCCGTTTATTCGATCCGAATCCAGAAAATTTCTTAAACCAATATTATTAAGTTCAACTAGCCATTATCTTTAATTTGAATTTGATGTGTGTGTGATGTTTTAAATTATTAGGGTTTTTCTAACATGACATTCAATGAAAAAGCTAAAAATGACGTTCCCTAGTGAATCTTAATAGTATTGTCTTAAACTTTTTTTTTCATTTCTTCACTTCAAGGCAAAATTAATTTCGTCGAATTAAAGGAATTCGGAAAGCTTATCCCGCGCCCGTTCTAAGGCATCTGCCATCATCTTGAGCAAGGCGTCCTTCTCCAGCGAATTATCGCCCTCGCCCTCGGGTTCGCCGTCATATATCTCCGCGTAGATCGGGAAGAACTTGCCCAAATTCTGTTTTATCGTCATCCGCTGCCGCAGAATCAGTTCCTTGATCATGCGGCGCACCTGCTCGGAGTCCACATTCTCGGAGAGAAATATCTTGATCTCGTGCAGCTGCTCGTCCGGGAAGAGGATGGTCTTGAGCATGTTTTCCAGGGTCTCAGTATGCGGGTCTAATATGTCGTTCAAAGCGTTTTCTCACCTTCTTTTGGGGAATTTCTTGAGTGCGCAGTTGAGTTCGGAATCACTTTTCATTCACCTCAATGGGATAGGTTATTTGGTAATATCGGTAATATCGGATATACAAGGAACATAGACTCTTCACGTGAGCTCGCCCCCCGCTTCTGCTTCCGCTTCCGTGTGTTCCGTGTGCTCCGTGTGCCCGTCTCTTGCCAGCGGTTGTTTCGACAGCGAACGCCGGGCATAGTACCACTGCATCCGCACCGTGAAGAGGTGCATAATATTGTACA
>JAWOBF010000143.1:0-5747 GCA_046498225.1 Candidatus Aegiribacteria sp. | reverse complement strand
TCCTCGGCGGCGATCTCCTTCCCGGGGCCGTTGCAACACTGGCGTCGGGAATATCCGGCAGCGATTTCATCAGCCGGCTGCTGACGGCTGAAACGCTCCGTCTCAGGGAACGGATGGGACATCGTTACCCGAAGTTCTTCATCATTCTTGGCAACGACGACGGAAGGCTTCAGGAACCGGACCTGCTGGAGGGGGAGGCCATGGGGCTGTGGCACTACCTGCATGGGCGGATGACCAGCCTCGGTCCCTTTCAGGTGTACGGCTACTCCTTCGTTCCTCCCACCCCCTTCAGGCTTAAGGACTGGGAGAAGTACGATGTCTCCAGGTTCGTGGACCCTGGCTGCATGCACCCGGCGGACGGCATTCACACGGTGCCGGTATCCGAATACGAGATGCGGTACTCCACCATCAGCGAGGACCTGCGGCAGCTGACAGACGGCCATGACCTCTCCCGGGCCATCATGCTGTTCCACTCTCCCCCCTACGATACTTTCCTGGACAGGGCCGGCCTGGACGGAGTGAAGGTGGACCACGCCCCGGTGGACGTCCACGTGGGAAGCATAGCCATCGCCAGGATGATAAAGGCCCGGCAGCCCCTCGTAACCCTTCACGGTCATGTCCATGAATCGGCCGGGCTCACCGGCAGGTGGATGCAGAAGCTGGGCGAAACGTTCATGTTCGGAGGGGGCCATGACGGGCCGGAACTGGCGCTGGTCAGGTTCGACCCCCATGACCCGGCCTCCGCCACCCGGGAGCTGCTGCGGAGGTGATGGAGAAGCCGATAGCCGCAACCCGCGCTTGTCTGTGCATGTTTCAGCAGGTATTGTACATTTGAGGAAAAACGGAAGACTATTGGAGGTGAACGGACTTCTCATGGTACGGAGAACGGGGCTCTGCACAATATGCGCTTCTCCTCCTGGAACGGTCTGCGGTGTGTCCGGCATCGCTTCGGACCTGTGACAGACAGGCCTGATACCGGGACGGACCGCGCGCGCGACGGTGACCGGTCGCCGCTGGACCCGGATTCGGACACTTCGGCGCGGCTGTTCAGGGATCCGGACACTGTCGCGACTCTCTGCGGGCACTTCTACCGTGGAGAGATGAACCGGATGACCGTATGGCGGACGCGCATGGACCAAACGACCAACTGGGCGGTGATCATTGTAGCCGGCATCCTGACCTGGGCGTTTTCCAGCAGCGACAATCCCCACTACATCCTTCTCGTCGGGTGGCTTGCAGTTGGCGTGTTCATGATCGTCGAGGCCCGGCGATTCCGCGATTACGACACCTGGCGGACCCGTATCCGAAGCCTGCAGAGGAATGTTTTCGCCCGGGTGTTCGGTAGCCGGGAACGGATGGACGAGAACTGGCTGAAACGGTTACATCATGACCTCATCTATCCGTCGTTCCAGCTTTCGTTACTGTCATCGATCGGCTACCGCCTCCAGCATGTCTATCTGCTGCTGTTCACAGTCATCCTTGCTGCCTGGCTGCTCAGGATATCGGTCTTCGAGCCGGAGGCGTCCCTGCGTGAGTCGGCTGCCATCGGCTCCCTCTCCGGGACGGTCGTCGTCGTGATTGTACTGGCTATATATCTCATGCTGGCGGGCGCAGCGGCATACTCAGCGAAGCAGGGACGCAATCGAGAGTTCGAGGAGGAAGCCGAACAGCCGGCCGAGAACTGACCGACATAGGATCGTCATCTCCCCTCGGGGCATCCCCCCGGAAACTTCTGTTAGTCCAGAACCACGAGCCTTCTCGTATCCAGGACGTTCTGACAGTCGCGGGGGGTCAGCTGAAATTTATGACGATGCCTGCCTCCTGGCCTGCATTTGACGAATTTCCGCTGCATGTGCGTATCAGCGAATACCGACGGGTAAACCAATAACCGAGAATGGAGCTTGCATGGAGAGGCAGTTCGACTTCGAGGCCAGGGTACTGATGTGCGGCAACTGCGGAGCCCCTCTGGAGACGGGGTTCGCCGGAGGAACGGTGAGGTGCGACTACTGCGGCACGACCAATGTCTTTGAGGCTCGCAGGGAGGCCCCCGTGGAGCCGCGGGACGCGGCCAGGGAGATGAACGAGGACGAAAGGCTGGAGCTGCTGCGCAGGCAGGACGGCTCCCCGCCCGAGATACCCTCTGAACTGAACCCCCTGATGGAGAACGGCGCACTGGCGGCCTGGAAGGTGGAAGAAGCCCTGAGCCTCTGGAAGAGCACCTGCCGCCAGCTCGCCTCCGGCAGCGACTACGCCGCCTCCGAGAGGCTCTACTACCTCACCGTGCTGCTCTCCAACCACTTCTCCGAGCAGGACGACGCCCTGCGGGAGAGGGCCATGTACGAGAGTGCGCTGGACGTCATGACGCTGCCCCGTCACCGTCAGATACTCCGGGGAATGCTGGCCAGGAAAGCCGCCCGGTCCGGGAACACCAAGGCCGCCCGCAAGTGGCTGGAGCCCTGCAACCCACGTTCCCACGACCTGGAGTCGGACAGTGCCTACAGGGTGTCCATGGCGGAGATACTCACCGTGGAGGAGGACTGGAAGGGGGTTCTCGAGGTGCTGGGCGAGGATACAGAACAGGTGCCCGTCACCTCGCTTCTGGACGGCAAGGCCATAGTCCAGCGGGCCAACGCACTGGAGCACCTGGACCGAATCGACGAGGCCGCCGCCCAGCTGCAGCTCTTCATGCGGGCCAATGGCGCCTCCGGCAGGCGGGCGCTACGCAGCATCGCTAAGGTCAACAGCGATGCCGGGACGGAGGTCTGTCCTCGGAGCCTGGAGAAGGCGGAGTCGGACTACGTCCGGCAGTCGGGGGAGAGCAGGTCCAGGACCCAGAACCCCGGCGGCTGCTTCGGACAGATCTTCACCGTGCTCGGCGTCGCCATGGTCCTGCTGGCCATCCTGTTGCCGGTGCTCATCGAGGGGGCCACGCTGGCGGCCGGCCTGGGGCCGGGTATCGCAGGCGTGGTGTTCCTGGTGATAGGCATCACCCACGTCCGCAAGGGAAGACGCGTCCGCAGGTTGCACAGCGAGGGCGTCGAGACCCGGGGCAGGCTGGAGGCCTTACAGCCCACGGGCTGGAAGATCAACGGCGTTCCCCAGTACCAGCTGACCATCGCGGTGGAGGGCGGGGAGGGCGACTACCGGACCGCTGTAAAGATGGTTATACCCCCCGGCGAGAAGGCAAGGTACTCCCCCGGCTCGAGCCTGGAGCTGCTGGTGGACCCCAAAGACCCCCAGCACGTCACAGTGGTGGACTGACCCTCCGTCAGAAAGAGCTCAGAGCGCCCCGGTTTTCAGCCGCCCTTTTGAAGTCGTTTTTCGAAAGCCGCCGTGATGTTCAGCGGGCCCTCTCACAGCAGTAAGGCCTTTATCATTCTTCCTCTATCCTGAGGACGAGCACCTTTGAGCAATCGTCGGGATTCGTGTCGAAGGCCAGAGCGGTGGAATCACCGAAGACGAATTTCCAGTTGTTGGCTTCCCCTCCTCCCATTCCCGGGACAATTCTGATTTCTACCTCAGCAGGCAGAGGCCAGTGGTCCTTACTAAACTGCCGGCCTGTATTCTGCAAAGGTAGAGTCCGGGTGAGAGTCGCCTTCCGTGATCGTCGGTTCCGTCCCAGTTCAGGGTATGCTCCCCCTGGGATAGCTGGGAACTCTCAAGCGTTGCCATTAGCCTGCCGGAGAGATCGAAAACGGTCACCGAGGTCATGTCCGGTTCGGTCAGACTGAAGGTGATGGCCGTGCTGGAATAGAAGGGGTTTGGACTTACGTTCAATGCCAGCCTGTTCCGGGGACCGATCGTCATACCCTGCTGCGTGACGGTGAAGCTGATGGTGTCCGCGGCAACGGGTGAACCATCATCCCAGGAGGTAACGATCAGCTGGTTGGAGCCTATGTCGGCGAAGAAGTCCGTTTCCCTGTAGGTAAACTTGAGGCCGGTCCCGAAGGCGTAGAGGTTGTTGTCGGTGCCGGCTATGTACATCACACCGTCGGTTATGGAGGGGCTGGAAACTATTCCGAAGGGACCGGTTGTGGTCTGGTAACTCCAGATGACACCTCCGTCCTCCGCATCCAGGGCAAGGATGCGGGCCGTCAGGTCGTAGTAGTTGCTTCCCTCTCCGTAAAAGACTACACCGTCGGCCACTCCCGAAGAACCATGCTGCGGCCCCTGCACCGACCAGAAGAAGCTGCCGTCCGTGGCGTCGAGGCAGTGGTAGGAATCCTCCTGGTCACCGAAGAAGAGCCGCTGGTCGTAATAGGCCGGAGTTGCCGAAAGGTATGTATCGGGAGTGATGAGAGCCGACCAGATCTCATCGCCGCTGAAGGGATCCAGGGCCCTGGCGTAGCTGTCATCTCCCAGAATGTAGAGCACGTCATCAACCATGACAGGGGAGGAGTCCCAGTATCCCGAACCTGAATCGTGGTTCTCCCAGATGACGGAACCGTCGCCGAGATCGAGCGCGTACAGGGGTCCATGCCATGTCGGCATCAGCAGCATGCCGTTCCATACGGTCAGGCAGCTGGCGGCGTATCCGGGCACGTTCACGGTCCATTCCACTGCTCCGGTATACCTGTCCAGGCAGTAGACGTCGGTACTGGGAGACCCGGAATAGCTCGGATTGCAGTTGTAAACGAAGTAATCGTCCACCGCGGGGGTGCTGGCTGCCGAGGTGGCTTCTCCGTTGGCCCATATCCGCTGACCGGTAAATGCGTTCAGGCACCAGAGGGAGTCGCTGGAAGTGTAGAGGAATCCTTCCTTGACCGTAACGGCATCGTCAGTATATCCCGTCCGGTACTTCCAGATGATATCCCCTGTGGCCGCATCAAGGGCGTAGAGAGAATCACCGGTTGAATCCTGTGGGTAGTAGACAACCCCTTCCACCACCACCGGTGTAGGAAACTCGTGGTAGTCTCCGGTAACGGGAGCCGTCCAGAGGATGGTGCTGTCCATCGGTGCCGGGGCTTCCGAATAACCTGTGTGCAGATCGTTGGCCATGTAAGTGTACCAGTCCGTGTTCAGCCTGGCCACAGGTACCCCATTCGAGCCGTTGAGAACGTAGCTCACCGAATCAGGTATCTCGTTTTCATTCTCCACTATTGCTTTGAGCATCAGCCAGTCGCCGTCGTAAGTCTCGCCATCCAGGGGTTGTGTGATGGTTACGGAGGTTGCGGAAAGAATGATCGAAAGCAGCAAATGCACGATACTCATGGAGTGCTCCGTTCTAAAATACTCTTGGGGTCTTAAGATATACCTGACCCGTGAAGCCCGGTAGCTTTCGTTCTGACTTACCTCTATCTCAGGAACATCGTCCTTCCACGGAACATAGTCTGCACAAGGTTCACAGACGAGTTCCAATGGCTCCGTAGGCGGCCCGGGGCACGAGTATGCCCCCAGGAAAGATAACCCTTCTATCTGCACCGGATCCTCGCGAATCATATTAAACTGAGCAAAGCCACTCATCCGGTTTGACGGGAGGAAACCCCATCCAGTATTATTTTCCTTGATGACAGGGCGAAACAGATGCCGGGGAACGAACCGGCCTGTTAGGAGGGATATGAACGGTCAGACTCTCTGGCTGATAATATCGGGACTCATCTTCATCTACCTGGGGTACGTACTTATCCGTCCGGAGAAATTCTAGGTGGCGGCAGCCGTCATCCTTCCCCTGCTGCTGTTCATAGTCGTACTGGCCGGGCTGGTATACGTCCTGGGGGAGTACCTGGCGTGGGTGTTCCGGCGGGAGA
>JAWOBF010000145.1:0-2917 GCA_046498225.1 Candidatus Aegiribacteria sp. | reverse complement strand
AATTCGCAGCATTCCCCTTCGAGCCGGAGTGAACAGGCCGAGAAGCGGGAATACCAGGTACAGAGGAAGCGTGCCGAGGTCGACGATGAAGGCGGAAGCGGGTCCCGCGGCAAGCCCCGCGAACAGAAGCAGGGAATAGGCGGAGTCAGTCATTCGAGTCTTTTGCCAGCCTGTTCTTCACCAGCCTGAATTCCAGAGGCGGAGCCTCGTTGAACTCCATTTCCTGTTCCGTGACGGGATGGATGAAGCCCAGGGTTTCCGCGTGAAGCATCTGGTGGCCGGCTATTCGCAAGACATCATCTACCAGCTCCCTGTTGCGCACGGTGGAGGGTATCCCCCCGGGCCTGTTCCCCCCGTACTTCCCGTCGGCGATTATGGGACAGTTCTTCTCCACCGACATGTGCACCCGTATCTGGTGGGTCCTCCCGGTCTCGAGCCTGCACTCTATCAGGCTCGCCAGCCTGTATTTCTTCAGCACCCGGTAGTTGGTCACCGCCCTCTTTCCGGAGGTGGTCACACCCATCCTCTGCCTGTTATGCAGGTCACGCCCTATAGGCGCGTCTATTCTGCCGCCGTTCGGTACGGGAATGCTCCATACCAGAGCCATGTACCGCCTTTTCACCGTTCTGGCGGAGAGCTGTTCCGAAAGACCCCTGTGGGTGATGTTGTCCTTCGCCACCATCATCAGGCCGGTTGTATCCTTGTCCAGCCTGTGAACTATTCCCGGACGAAGCTCACCGGAAATTCCGGACAGGTTATCACAGTGCGCCAGCAGGGCGTTTACCAGGGTGCCGCTCCTGCAGGTGCCCGAAGGGTGTATTATCAGCCCCGCCTGTTTGTTGAGAACCAGGAGGTGGCGGTCCTCGTAGACTATGTCGAGCTCCATCGGCTCCGGCGAGAGGTCGATGGGCTCGGCGTCGGGTATCTCCAGGATGACTTCCTGGTCCTCCCTGACACTGAAGGCGGGTTTGGTCACCACCCGGCCGTCGACCATGACGTGCCCGTTGGAAATGAGAGTGCTGATGTAGCTGCGGCTTTCCTCGATATCGTCCTGCATCACCAGGTAGGCGTCCAGCCTCAGCCCGTCCTCCCCCTCCTCCACTGCGCTTCTGTAGTATTCCAAGCTAGATGTCCAGCCTTTTCACCAGGTGATACCCGAAGCGGGTCCTCACGATACCGGAAACTTCACCCGGCGCGAGTTCCGCCACGGCGCTGTCCAGGGGCCATGCGACAGCTCCTTCGGTGAACGCCGGAAGGCGCCCTCCATCCGAAGAGGAGGGGCAGCGGGAATACTCCCGGGCGAGCGTCTCGAAATCGGCCTCCCCGGATGCGAGCATATCCTGAATGCTCTCCATCATCATGCGGGCTTCCCGGTCATCCATTCCGGATGCCGTGCCGTCGGCATCAGCGCCGTCCCGTTCTATGAAGATGTGAGCAGCGTACATGAACTGTAGTTCCGTCCCGTGGACGGATGCAGGGCCGGCATCAGCCGGAATCGAGTCCGCGGGGACAGTCCCGTCCTGTTCCTCCGCGCCTGATCCCCCGCAGGAGACGAACATGAGCAGCGCGCATGCACCGGCTGCGGGAAGACTCTTCAATAGCCTGGCCATCGGACCGCCTTAAAGAAGCTGGCAAACATATACGGCACATTCCGTCGCGGGCGGACGGACATGCCGGCAGTTGACATTCAGAGCTTTGGTCATATCCATACAGTGTATATAATAAAGTAATCATCACATTATCGTTAAGGTCACCGAAAGGAGTCATCAGTGAACAGGCAGGATTACTTTTCAGACCGCGCCAATTCCATGCAACGGTCGGTCATCCGCGAGCTTCTGAAGCTGACCGCGCAGCCGGGCATCATATCCTTCGCGGGAGGACTGCCCGCTCCAGCTACCTTCCCGGTTGACTACGTGAAAGCCGCGGTTGACGGCGTCATAGAGAATGAACACGTGACAGCGCTGCAGTACGGCCCCACCGAGGGTGACGTGAGGCTCCGGGAGGACCTGGCCATAGTGATGAGGAATGACGGCATAGAAACCACCGCCGACCATATTCTCATCACCACCGCTTCCCAGCAGGGACTCGACCTGGTCGCCAAGATATTCCTCAATCCGGGCGATACCTGTATTACGGGTTCCCCGACCTACCTGGGAGGGCTTCAGGCCTTCAAGAGCTACCAGGGTGTACCGGTGGGTGTGGAACTTGACGAACAGGGGATGATACCGGAGAAGCTGGAGGAAACTCTGCGCAGACTGGAGAAAGAGGGGCGCAGGCCGCGGTTCATCTACGTTATACCGGACTTCCAGAACCCGGCCGGGGTCACCATACCCGAAGCCAGGAGGAAGCAGATACTGGAGATAGCGCGCAGGGGCGAATACCTGATAATCGAGGATACTCCCTACAGACAGCTAAGGTACAGCGGAAAGAGCCAGGCCACCTTCCAGTCCATGGCCCCCGACATCGTCCTCTCGCTTTATACCTTCTCCAAGATACTGCTGCCCGGATTCCGCCTCGGATGGGCATGCGGTCCCGACTGGATAGTGGACAAGATGGTCATGGCCAAGCAGGCGGTAGACCTCTGCACTCCCCCCTTCAACCAGGCGATAACCCATTCCATGCTGGTGAACGGCGCGCTGGAAAAGGGTCTCGAGACCACCATAGCTCTCTACAGCAGCCGCAGGCAGCTGATGCTGGAATGTCTGGAAAAGGAGTTCGCGGATATTCCAGGAGTTACCTGGACAAAGCCGGAGGGCGGGCTGTTCCTGTGGCTGACGCTTCCAGAGGGAATGAACACGGAGGAGCTGTTCAAGCAGGCCGTGGAGGAGAAGGTGGCTTACGTTCCGGGAAGCTCCTTCTACCCCGACAATGACAACTTCCGCAGCATGCGTCTGAACTTCAGCTACGCCGAAGAGGA
>JAWOBF010000076.1:0-32718 GCA_046498225.1 Candidatus Aegiribacteria sp. | reverse complement strand
GTTGCCCGGCTTTCCCTGAAGGCGGGGCTCAGCGAGGCGGGAGAGCAATTAGTGGAAGAGCTGACAGAGGAAAACAGCGGCATATCCCGGCTGACCGGGTTCATGCTGAGCCTGTTCGGCGCTGCCACCGAGGAGGCGGACCTGAGGGCCTGGCTGACCCTTCCGGCCAGTATATACGTCGCCCGCCTTTCCCTGCCCGCCGGGGAGAATCCGGTGGAGGTCACCGTTAACGGAAGGACCGTCTACAGGGATGGATCGCTGACCCTGGAGCCCGGTGAGATAAGACTTCTATTTCTGAGGGAAGGTTAGGACAGTGACAAGAGACCAGCTGGCCTCCATGATAGATCATACGCTTCTGAGACCGGACGCCGCCCGGGATGACATGGCGAAGCTCTGCCGGGAAGCCGTTGAATACGGTTTTGCATCCGTGTGTGTGAATCCCATTTGGGTCCATTTTTGCTCAGGCCGGCTGAAAGACCGCAAGCCTCTGGTCTGTACAGTGATAGGTTTTCCTCTTGGAGCTTCCGTCTGCATGGCCGCGGAAGCCGAGACTGCCGTGGCCCGGGGGGCGGAAGAGCTGGACATGGTCATTCCCATCGGCCTTCTGAAAAGCGGATTGGTCCGGCAGACCGCCGATTGCATATCATCGGTGGTGGCCGCCTCGCAGGGCGCGCCGGTAAAGGTAATTGTCGAAACCTGCCTGCTTACGCGCGAGGAAAAGGTACTGGCCTGCAGGACGGCCATGGATAACGGCGCTTCATGGGTGAAAACATCCACCGGCTTCAGCACAGGCGGTGCCACCGCCGAGGATGTGGCCCTGATGAAGGAAGTCGTGGGAACTCGTCTGGGAGTGAAGGCTTCAGGCGGTATCAGGACCGTCGATGACGCTCTGAGAATGATAGAGGCCGGCGCCGGAAGACTGGGCTGCAGCGGAAGCGTTCGAATAATCGATTCCCTGGAAGAATGACCCCCGGAAAGCTCATCCAAAGTAGTGCAGGCAACCGGAGGGGTCAACCGGTTGCCTGCCCATGTCCTGGATCACATTCGATTCTCCGCGTCCGGTCAGGGAGGGGGTCAGACCGGCAGTGTGATGAGAACGAATGCCGGCAGAGCCAACGCTGCGAAAGCGAGGATCAGCCAGTTTTTCGATCCAGGGTTTTGCATTTGAAAATCTCCTCGTCCATTTGTATTTTCAACCGAACACCTATTATTGAAGCAAGATGTTTGCCAACAATCGGGATATTGTATGAAAAATGAGCAGCTGAATCCGAGACAGCAGGAGGCGGTGGCCTACAGGGAGGGACATCTTCTCATCCTGGCAGGCGCCGGAAGCGGCAAGACCAGGGTTCTCACGGCCAGGATAGCGGACATAATTCGGAGCGGGCTGGCGGAGCCGTGGGAGATACTGGCCATGACCTTTACCAACAAGGCAGCCGGCGAAATGCGTGAGAGGGTGGAGAAGATGCTGCCCGGCAGGGGCTCGCGGGTCAGGATGGGCACCTTCCATTCCGTCTGCGCCTGGATACTGAGGAGAGAGGCCCACCATCTGGGGTACAGCGAGAACTTCACCATTTACGACGCCGATGACCAGAAAACCCTTGTAAGAAGGCTGCTCAAGAGTCTCAGCGTCCCCAGCAAGATCACTCCGGGGTCCGCTCGGGGCTACATTTCACGATGCAAGAATGACGGCATATCCTCAGAAGAAGCGCTGGAGGGAGCTTCCACTCAGAGGGAGACGGACCTGGCGGGCATCTATTCTGCCTACCAGGAGAGACTGAAAGAATCCGGAGCCTTTGATTTCGACGATTTGCTGACATGTGTTTTGACCATATTACGTCAAAATAATGACGTAAAGAAGCATTACTCATCCATGTTCTCCTACATCCTGGTTGATGAGTACCAGGATACGAACAGAGTGCAGCACGAACTGCTGAAGGAACTGGCCTCCGGAGGGGCATTGGTATGTGTTGTGGGCGATGATGACCAGTCCATCTATTCATGGAGGGGCGCCTGCGTCGAGAACATACTGGAGTTCTCAGAGGATTTTCCCGGTACCAGGGTGGTAAGGCTGGAGGAGAACTACCGGTCGAAGGGGAACATTCTTCTTGGCGCATCTTCGCTGGTAAGCCACAACATGAGAAGGCACGGCAAGACCCTCTGGACCAGACAGGACCCGGGGGTTCCCATCAAGATCAAATGCCTCTACAATGAAAGCGAGGAGGCTCAATGGGTTTTAGGCGAGATACTGGAACTTATCGAGGACGGATCATGCCCGTCTGATTCCATCGCCATCCTCTACCGGACCAACGCTCAGTCCAGGCAGTTCGAGACCGCCTGCCGTAAACACGGCGTAAGGTACGAGGTGGTTGGTTCCCAGAGATTCTACGAAAGAATGGAGATAAAGGACATAGTGGCTTACCTCAGGGTCCTTCTGAACCATCGGGACCGTCTCAGCCTCGAGAGAATAATCAACAGGCCCACCCGCGGTCTGGGAAAGAAGGGGAGGGCGGCTTTCTTCTCCTTCGTCGACTCCACCGGAATGGACCCTCTGGACGCCATGCTGCTCGCCGGAGAAATAAATGGAGTGACCGCAAAGGCCGCGGAAGAGCTTCGAAAGCTGGGCAGATGGTACGAATCCGCAGCGGAAAGGAACGCGGAGGGTGCCTCCGCATCGGAGACGGTTGACAGCCTTCTGGAATCCACAGGCCTCGCAGGCCAGTACGATTCCGGTGACGTGACCGACCAGTCCAGGCTGGAGAACATCGCGGAGTTCAGGAGGAGCGTGCTGGAATATGACCAGGCCGTCCCGGAGGGAGGCCTGTCCGGCTTCATGACCGAGATAAGCCTTGCCACCACCGTAGACGAGTACGAGGGAAGGGACAGCGGGAAAGTCGCTCTCATGACGCTGCACTGCGCCAAGGGCCTGGAGTTCGACACCGTGTTCATAGCCGGCCTGGAGGAAGGGATGCTGCCCTTCATAAGGCCTGGGGAATTCGCCCCATCGGACATGGAGGAGGAGAGAAGGCTCCTGTACGTGGGAATGACCAGAGCCATGGAGAGACTGATACTTACCTGCGCCATAAACAGGAAAAGGGGCGGAGTCAGGCAGTCCGGGCCGTCCAGGTTCATAGATGAGATAGCCGGCGGCCAGACCAGAATACCCCCCTCCGAAAACCTTCCGCCCTCGAAGACAACCGCCGGTGAACCGGAGAGTGGTTCTTCGGAGTACAGAAGGGGAAACCTCATCGAGCATCCCCGTTACGGCAGGGGGATAGTCACCAGCGCCGTCCGTAACGGTTCCGAATGGCGGATAACAGTGGATTTCGGGTTTGACGAACCGAAGACCCTGGTAACAGGATACGTACCAATTCCGATAATCAAGCAGAAGGGTTCTGCGGAGGATATCGACTGAGAGGAGGAGCGATGAGACTCTTTCTGGACACTGCCAATATCGACGAGATACGGGAGATAGCATCCTGGGGAATACTGTCCGGCGTCACCACCAATCCCACCCTGATAGCAAGGGAGGGAAAGGATTTTCAGCAGGTCATCGGGGAGATATGTGAAATTGTTGACGGTCCCATAAGCGCGGAGGTAATAAGCACCGACAGGGAAGGAATGATAGAGGAGGGCAGGGAGAAATCCCGGTGGCACCGGAACGTCGTTATAAAGATACCAATGGGAAGCGAGGGACTGGCGGCGGTGTCTGTCCTGGAGAAGGAAGGCATAAGGTGCAACGTAACCCTGGTCTTCTCCGCAGCCCAGGGTTACACGGCTGCCCTTGCCGGGGCCTCCTTCGTCAGTCCTTTTGTCGGAAGGCTTGATGACACCGGTACCACCGGCATGCAGGTGGTGGCGGACCTGGCGGAGATTTATGACCTGCACGGATTTTCCACCAGAATAATCGCCGCCAGCATCAGGCATACCCAGCATGTGGAACAGGTGGCCCTGGCCGGCGCCCATATAGCCACCGTCCCCACCGCCGTCGTGAAAAAGCTGGTGAAGCACCCGCTTACAGACTCCGGCCTGAAGAGATTCCTGGAGGACTGGAAAGGCCGATGATGGAAGAACGGCCGGACGGGAAAAACCTGGAAGAGCTGGCCCTCAGGGTCAGGCTGGACGTGCTGGAGATGATAAGGAACGCCGGAAGCGGCCATCCGGGCGGGTCTTTCTCGGCGGTGGAGATCCTCGTCCAGCTTTACTGGAATGTGCTCAGGATACGGCCGGAAGAGCCTGACTGGAGCGGGAGGGACCGGTTCATCCTGTCCAAGGGCCACGCTTGCCCCGCCCTCTACTCCGTACTGGCGAGAAGGGGCTACTTCGATCCAGGGGAGCTTTCGACCCTGCGTAAACTGGGGTCGAGGCTCCAGGGCCATCCCGACATGCACAGCCTTCCCGGCCTGGACGCCTCCACCGGCAGCCTTGGCCACGGTCTGTCCGTATCCTGCGGTATCGCACACGGCATCAGGCTGGACAGGCTGTCTGCCCGTGTCTACTGCCTGCTGGGCGATGGGGAGCTTCAGGAGGGGAGTGTTTGGGAAGCGGCCATGTCCGCCTCCCATTACAGTCTCAGCCATCTCACCGCCATCGTTGACAGGAACGGCGTCCAGCTGGACGGCACGGTATCAGGGGTGATGGAGATAGAACCCCTGGTGGACAAGTGGCTGGCTTTCGGCTGGGATGTCATAGTGGCCGAGGGACACAGTTTCATGTCGCTTGAAAAGGCCTTCCAGCATTGCAGTGAGACACAGTTTCCTTCGGTGATAATAGCGAACACCGTGAAGGGCAGAGGTGTCTCGTTCATGGAAGGTGAATTCGAATGGCACGGGAAGTGTCCGGATGACCGGCAGTACGAAGCCGCTGTGAGAGAGCTCGAGGGGAGCCGGTCATGAGCGGGCTCAAAGCTACCAGAGAGGGATACGTCGAGGGTATCCTGGAAGCCGGCAGGAACAATTCCAGAGTGGTGGTCGTCGAAGGCGATGTCTCCAGGTCCATTGGAAGCGACGTCTTCGGGGACGAATTCCCGGACAGGTTCTTCAACCTGGGCGCCAGCGAGCAGGACATGATGGGGGAGGCGGCGGGGCTGGCACTTGCCGGATTCATTCCCTTCGTCGCCACCTACGCCGTGTTCGTGGCCGGGCGGGCCTGGGAGCAGGCCAGGACCAGCGTCTGCTACATGAACCTTCCCGTGAGGATAGGCGGAGCCCATGGAGGTATCAGCGTAGGACCAGACGGGGCCACCCATCAGGCGCTGGAAGATGTGGCCGTAATGCGTGTCCTGCCGAACATGAAAGTTCTGGTTCCGGCGGACTCCAACCAGACCCGGGCCGCGGTCATCGCCTCCCTGGACATGGAAGGTCCCGTATACATCCGGTTCGGAAGGAATCCCGTCCCGCAGATATATCCTCGTGACAGGAAGGTGGAACCCGGGCGGGGCAACCTGCTGGAGGAGGGGGAGGACATCACCCTGGTGGCCTGCGGCGCTATGGTCGGCCCGGCGATGGAGGCTTCCAGGACCCTCAGGTCAAAGGGGATAAAGGCTGGTGTGGTGGACATGGTCTCGGTAAAACCCCTTGACGGGGAGCTCCTTCTCTCCCAGGTGCGGCATACCGGCGCCGCCGTGGTGGCGGAGGACCACCAGGCCGCGGGAGGACTGTTCGGGGCGGTGGCGGAGACCCTGGCGCTGAATATGCCGGCGAGACTGGAAGTGGTGGCGGTAAGTGACAGCTTCGGCACAAGCGGCCGGCCCCGCCTGGTCAGACAGAGGTACGGCCTCACGGCGTCAGCCATGGTGGAGAAGGCAGAGACCCTTCTGAGGAACAGGTCATGACAACGCATAAACAGGGGTGAGGAGCCCTTCTGTTGTTGACTTGCATGTGCTCCATCTGTAGTATGCATGATATTGTGGATTTTGATGTAAATACAATACCTGATAACGGTAAAGAGGAGGCATAAAATGGCCAGAGTACTCATCTGCGACCCGGTGGACGAGGACGCGCTGAAGGCTATCCGCGACGGCGGCCACGAAGTGGTGGAGAAGACCGGAATGTCACCGGAGGAACTTCTGGAGGTCGCTCCCCAGTTCGACGCCATGGTCGTCCGCAGCGCTACGAAGGTGAGGAAACCGGTTCTGGAGAAGGCTGCCAGGGGAAATCTCAAGCTAATCGTCAGAGGAGGGGTGGGGCTGGACAACATCGATACGGATGTGGCGGCCGACCTGGGCATTACAGTGAACAACACTCCGGCCGCCAGCAGCGTGGCCGTGGCGGAACTGGCGATGGCCCACATGCTGGCCTGCAGCAGGTTCCTGGGACCGGCCAACCTCACCATGAAAAAGGGTGAATGGAACAAGAAGGCCTACGGCAAGGGAAAGGAACTCCTTGGTTCCACCCTGGGGCTCATCGGCTTCGGCCGCATCTCCTGCGAACTGGCCGGAATGGCCAGGGGTTTCGGAATGAAGGTCATATTCTTCGACCCCTACGTCGAAGGCGCGGAGGATGTGCAGAAGGTCGACCTGGAGACACTTCTCCGGAAATCCGATTTTGTAAGCCTTCACATTCCCCACAGCAGGGAGACCCATTACCTCCTGGACACGCCCCAGTTCAAGATGATGAAGGACGGAGTGATCATAGTGAACTGCGCCAGGGGAGGCACCGTCAACGAAGCCGCTCTGCTTGAAGCCCTGGATTCCGGCAAGGTGTTCGCCGCCGGAGTGGACGTCTTCGAGGAGGAACCTCCCGGCGACAACCCACTGGTGAAACATGAGAGAGTGGTGGTTACCCCCCATATCGGAGCAGGTACCGCCGCCGCAAAGAAACGCGTGGGCACCGAGGTGGCCAGCAAGATAAACAGCTTTTTCAAATAGAACGAACAATCTATTAACAGGAAAGGTGGATCCATGCGGAACAACTGGATAGGTATTCCAGCCCTTGGGATTCTCCTTCTGCTGACCTCTTCCGTCTCAGCGCAGGATCCTGTCGAGGACGTGACGCAGCCTGCCGACCCCCTGCCTGAGGCCACCATGGAGGACCCGGGACCGGCTGATGAGGATCAGCTGGAACCGGCGGCGGAAGAATGGATGGAAGAACCTGATCCCGAACTCGAACCTCCCACCGCCATAACGGTGCGGGACAAGGATAACGACGCAGGCGACCAGCTGGTTATATCCTTCCAGCCGCCGGCGGATACCTCGGAAGTCTTCGCCTACCACGTCTACAGGCGGGAGGCCGGGGAAACCGGCGAGGAGAGCTGGAACCTGGTAAAGGTCCTGCCGGTCCTGGAAGAGCCGGAGTTCGTGGACGGATACGACCCCGACTATCCCATACAGCCGGGTGTCAGGTACGAATACAGGATAGCCTCGGTTAACCAGGCCCGGGTGGAGTATTTCGGTGAACCCCAGGTTGCCCAGGAAGTACCCAGAGGGGAGTTCTACCACACCGGCAAGACCAGGATACTGATAGCCGGCGGACTCTTCATATTCATGATATTCTATTACTTCGGCAAAGCCCAGAGGGGCGCCAAGATGTACCTTCGTCCCATCGCCGGAATAGAGGCCATAGACGAGGCCATCGGCAGGGCCACGGAGATGGGCAAGCCCATTCTCTACGTGCCGGGGCTCTCCACCATATCCGATGTGGCGACCATAGCCAGCCTCACCATACTCGGCAGGGTGGCCAAGAAGATAGCGCAGTACCAGACTCCCCTCATGGTGCCCAACCGCGACCCCATAGTCTACACCGTTGCCGACGAGTCGGTGAAGCAGGCCTACCTTGAGGCCGGAAGGCCGGACGCCTACGACCCGGACTCGGTCTTCTTCCTCACCACCAGCCAGTTCGCCTTCGTGGCCGGGGTCAACGGAATAATGATGAGAGAGAAGCCGGCCACCAACTTCTACCTGGGCATGTTCTGGGCGGAATCCCTGCTCCTGGCGGAAACCGGCGCTCTCTCCGGAGCCATACAGATAGCGGGAACAGACGCGGTTACACAGCTCCCCTTCTTCATCACCACCTGCGACTATACGCTGATAGGCGAGGAGCTCTACGCCGCCAGCGCCTACCTCGGCCGCGAGCCCAAGCAGATAGGGGCGGTGAAGGGCCAGGACGCCTGCAAGGGGATAATCATGGCGTTCATAACCGCAGCGGTTCTCCTTGCGATAACGGACATGGTGGCCGGTACCAGCATCCTGGACTGGGTGCGGAACCTGGTGACCATGCCCATAGTGGATTAGCCCACCGGAAAGGAGTATGAACAGTGAAAAGAACTGTTCCACTTATGATAGTAATGGTGGGCGGAATACTGATGATCATACAGTATTTCATTCCCCACCAGTATTCCCAGGCGGTGTTCGATTCATACACCGAATGGGCGCCCATCATCGGGGCCTTCGCGCTGGCGCTGGGCATCGGCAGCCTTACAAGGGTGCATTCGCACAAGATAAGAAGGAAGGCGCAGCACTGGCCGTACAGCTGGGCGGTCCTCATACCGCTCTACGCCATGCCTTTTTTCGCCTTCATATGGCCCGTTTCCCTGGGGGGCGGCATCGATCCTCCCAGCGCCTACCACTTCCTCTTCATGCGCATACAGGTTCCTATACAGTCAACCATGTTCAGCATGCTGGCATTCTACATCGCCAGCGCCGCCTTCAGGGCCTTCAGAGCGAAGTCGGCCATGGCCACCGTCCTGCTGCTGGCGGCGGTGGTGGTGATGCTGGGACAGGTCCCGGTAGGGGACCTAATAGGCAAGTGGTTCCCCCAGGTGGGGCTGTGGATACTCCGCTATCCCAACCTCGCCGCCAAACGCGCCATCATGCTGGGCGTAGGGTTCGGCATGCTGGCAACCAACCTCAAGATAATCTTCGGCGTCGAGCGCAACTGGCTCGGCGGAGCAGGGAAGTAGGTGAGCGCCGTGAACATATGGGAACGAATGCTGAACATAGACCGGCGCTGGATCTTCCTCGCCATAGGAATAGTGTCCATAGTGCCCTTCCTTACCAAGATAGGAATGCCCATAACTACCACCAAAGAGGTGGAAGACATCTTCTTCTACATGGATTCCCTGGACAAGGAGAACGCCATTTTCATAGGGTTCGACTACGACCCGGGGACCCAGGCGGAGAACACCCCCATGGGAGTTGCCGTAATGCGGCACGCCTTTCATAACGACGTGGGTGTGTTCCTCACCGCCTATACCCCACTGGGCCACGGAATGGCCGGAGGAGCCCTGGAGTACGTGACCAACCCCGCTGTGCCCGGTTACTACCAGAAAGTGAATTTCGACGAATGGTCGGAATTCCGGGAGGCGGGCATAGTGGACAAGGACGAACTGGTGGAAGCCTGGGAGGCCGCCGGCAACGAGCTGCCGGAGGGTGCCGCCGGATGGGTCTTCGAGGGAAGGGACTTCGCCTACCTTGGGTACGCGCCCCTCTTCCATCTGGTCATCCTGGGCATGACCGCTTCCATAGCCACCCAGTACCAGCAGGACGCCTTCGGCAATCCCGTGGAGGAGATGCCCATGCTGAGGGAGCACAAGAGCCTCAGGGAGATTGATATGGCTCTCACCTCTTCGGGGTCCAGCGCAGCCACCATGTGGATAATCTACGGAAGGGAGAAGATAGGTCTTCCCGTAGCCTTCGGTGTCACCGCCGTAATGGCCACGGACTACTACCCCTACATCCAGTCCGGACAGATAATCGGCCAGATGGGTGGACTGCGCGGGGCGGCCGAGTACGAGGTGCTGCTCAAGGAGCACGGCATAACGGCCACCACGGACAAGGCGTTCACAGGCATGGACGTCCAGTCCGCCGCCCACCTGCTCATCATCTTCTTCATAATACTGGGCAACATCGCCTACTTCATGGGCGGTTTTCACAAGCAGAAGCAGCTGAAGGGAAGGGGGTAGGAAATGTACGAGACCATAGGCATATGGGTGGGAGCCTTCTTCACCCTGGCGATCTACTCCTTCCTGTATAAGGAGAACCCCCTGTACCGGCTGGCCGAACACCTGGTGGTGGGCATATCGGCCGGTTACGGGATGGTGGTCATCATCGACGTCGTCCTCATACCCAGGCTTATAACCCCGCTGCTCTCCGGCAACCACTGGATCCTTCTCATACCGGGACTGCTGGGCCTTCTCTACATCACCAGGTTCATTCCCGGCATAGCATGGCTTTCCAGGTACCCCATAGCGTTCGTCATGGGAACGGCCATGGGTGTGGCGTTCCCCCTGACCATGAAGAGCAACGTGCTGAGGCAGCTTGAGGCAGCCATGATACCCTTCTACCAGTCCGGAATGCCCTGGCACATGGTGTTCGGCAACATAGTACTGGTCCTGGGCACCCTGGCGGCGCTGATCTACTTCTTCTTCTCCAAGCCGCACAAGGGCCTGTTCTTCGGTACCGGTTCCAAGATCGGTATCTGGGTCATAATGCTGGGCTTCGGCGCCACGTTCGGATTTACCGTAATGGGCCGCATAAGCCTGCTGATAGGGCGAATACAGTACCTTATGGGTGACTGGCTTCACCTGCTCGAATAGCCCGCTGTCCGGGGGCCGGGACCGTCCCGGCCCCCGGCCGTCCCTGACCGCTTGACCTTTTGACGGCGTTTGCGTAAATTGCAGCTTCCGGTGCCGGGGTAGCTCAGATGGTAGAGCAACGGACTGAAAATCCGTGTGTCGACAGTTCGATTCTGTCCCCCGGCACCAGCTTCCGGTACTGACCCGTTCGCTGTGCCCTTCAAACCGCATACAACAGCAATCTTTTCACCGTCCCCTCGATCGGCTTAGATTCAACGGTGGCAGCCGCTGTTTCGCAGAACTCATTGAACGCTGGACGGGAGACGCTAGGTGAGAATACTTCAGGTCATAAACAGCCTGGAAACCGGCGGAGCGGAGAAGCTGGTAATCGGCCTGCACCGCCGATACCTCGACCTGGGCCATGAAAGCGTCCTCCTGGCCCTGGCCGGAAGTGAGGGGGGCTGGACGGAAAGAGGGGTCTACTCCCCGGGCCTGGGTTCGCCCTACTGTCCGATGGCGCTCACTTCCCTGCTCGACCTGAGAGGTCCAGCCGACCCGTCTTCCTTCGACGTGGTCCACTCACATCTCTTCCCCTCCCAGCTGGTGGTTGCCGCGCTCAGCGAATCGGTTCCCCTGGGAGGTTCACTTGTCACCACGGAGCACAGTACCTCGAACAGGAGAAGGTCCTCCCTGCCGGGTAAGCTGGTGGACCGGTGGTCCTACCGCCGCTACGGGAGGATCGTATGCGTGAGCGCGGCCGCGGCGGCGGAACTGTGCCGCTGGCTGCCGGAATTGAGGGACAGGATAGAGGTCATTCATAACGGTATCGATCTGGACGCCTTTTCCTCCGTCATACTCGAGAGGGAATCCGGCGCCGTGACGGTCCTCTCGGTGGGAAGGCTGACGGAGGCCAAGAACTACCACCGGGCCATAGAGGCCTTTTCACTGCTGCTGAACCGAAGCGGGGAGGAATTGTTCTACCTCATCGCCGGAGGGGGAGGGCTTGAGAGGCCATTGAGAAGCCACGCCGCCGCCCTGGGGGTGTCGGACAGGGTCCGGTTCCTGGGGGAAGTGGACGATGTCCCGGCGCTGATGCGAAGGGCTGATGTGTTCTTCATGCCGTCAGCCAGGGAAGGATTCGGTCTGGCCGCGGTGGAAGCCATGGCCTCCGGGCTGCCGGTGGTAGCATCAAGACTTCCCGGAATAGGCGATGTGGTGGGGGATGACGGGAGCTGCGGACTACTCGCGGACCCGGGGTCGGCCGAACAGATGGCCGATGGACTCCTGGAACTGGTGGAGAACGGTTTTCTACGCCAGAAGATGGCGGAGGCCGGAAGGAAGCGTGCGGAGTTCTTCAGTATAGATAAAACAGCGGAGCGCTACCTCCAGCTCTACAGGAGTGTCAGCGGCGGGAGGACTGAATGAGAATTGAGGGAATGAAGGACGATGATTACCGGGCTCTGGTGGACCTGTGGAGCCGTTTTCCGGGTAACACCATGACCGGAGCAGACAGCAGGAAGGAGTTCTGCAGGTTCCTGGAAAGGAACGGTGATTACTGCTTCGCAGCCTTTGATGGCGGCAGGCTGGTAGGTTCGGTCATGGCCGGCAACGATTCAAGGAGAGGCTATATCTACCATCTGGCCGTTGATGAAGCCATGCAGGGCAGAGGGATTGGAAGAATGCTCATGGAAGCTTCGGAGAACGCCCTCAGGGACGCCGGGGTGGAGAAGGTCCATCTGTTCATCTACACCGACAATCCGGCCGTCAGGTTCTACGAGAAGACAGGATGGCACAGGAGGACCGACATAACCGTGATGAGCAAGGTCCTGATGGGAGATGAATACATGGGTACCCGAAGGGATGAATAGTCAGCTACCCTTTTCTCCTTTCAGCCATCATAGTACAACGGTAGACCTCAGATGTTCACTTTTCCAGGGAGATGACGGGCAATGATCACCGCCTTGTTTTCAGCCAGTCTCATGCTGCTTCAGCCCCTTGTGGAGATATCCGACATACGTGACAGGCCCAACGATGCCGGTGACGGTCTGCATATATACCTCGAGATGCCCGCGAATACCGAAGATATACTCTCCTGCGTCATCTACAGGCGGGAGGCCGGCCGGCCGGACGGAAGCTGGGAGCCTGTCCTGGTGAAGGTGTTGCCCATACTCGATGATTATATCGTGGACGGCTACGACCCGGACTATCCGTTGCATCCCGGAACGGAGTACGTCTACAGGCCGGTAACGGTCACCTTTGCCGGGGATTCGCTCACGGGTCGGGTCTTTGTTTCTCCGGTAGTTCCCAGGGGTGAGTTCTTCCATACCGGGGAGGTATCGGTCCTGATAGCGGGAGTACTTTTCATAACCCTTATCTTCTACTACTTCGGCCGCGCCCAGAGGGGCGTGAGCCTGTACATGAGACCAATCGCGGGCATAGAGGCCATCGACGACGCCATCGGCAGGGCCACGGAGATGGGAAAACCCATTCTCTATGTGCCGGGGCTCTCCACCATATCCGACGTGGCGACCATAGCCAGCCTCACCATACTGGGCAGGGTGGCCAAGAAGGTGGCCGAGTACGGTACGGACCTCATGGTCCCCAACTGCGATCCCATAGTGTATACGGTCGCCACCGAATCGGTAAAGCAGGCTTACCTCGAGGCCGGCAGGCCGGACGCCTACAATGAGGACTCGGTCTTCTTCCTCACCACCAGCCAGTTCGCCTTCGTGGCCGGGGTCAACGGAATAATGATGAGAGAGAAGCCGGCTACCAACTTCTACCTGGGCATGTTCTGGGCGGAATCCCTGCTCCTGGCGGAAACCGGATCCATCTCCGGAGCCATCCAGATTGCAGGCACCGACGCGGTTACGCAGCTTCCCTTCTTCATAACCACATGCGACTACACGCTTATAGGCGAGGAACTCTACGCCGCCAGCGCCTACCTCGGCCGCGAGCCAAAGCAGGTAGGGGCGGTGAAGGGGCAGGATGCCTGCAAGGCGATAGTGATGTCCCTGATAGTGCTTGGGCTTATCCTGGGCATACTCTACAGCATAACCGGCGACGAAGGCTTCATGTTCCTCAGGGAGATGATGCTGAGCGGAGGGGCCGGCTGATTTGCCGGACCTGCTCGTGCCCCTCTACCGCGTTCCACGGTATGTCCGGCCTTCCGGGTACTGGGTGGGAAGGCCGCTGGTCCATCAGTCCCGGACGGTGACGGATTTCGTGGAGAGCAATTTCGGCGGTGGCTGGAGAGCTGAAGCCGCCGCCGCTTTCTCCCGCCTGCCTCCCTCCATCAAGGTAGCGGTGGAGGAGGAAACGGGCGATATCCACGGTTTCTGCTGCTGGGACTGCACCGCCAGGGGATTCCTGGGACCGATAGGTGTTTCGAAGAATGCAAGGGGAAGAGGTGTTGGAAGGGCGGTCCTGCTCTCAGCCCTGGAGAGCATGAGGGAAGCCGGCTACGGCTACGCAGTTGTAGGCGGAGCAGGGCCGGTGGAGTTCTTTCGAAGAATATGCGATGCCCGGATCATAGAGGGCAGCGACCCGGGAATATACGGGAATCCCATCAAATAATCATATTATAATATTCATATAAAATTATTCGGTCAAATAAGTTAATGAATTCAGGTGCGTCCCTGGCTACCAGTTGTAGAGGAGTTCGAGGGAGGTGGAGAAGCGGGTGTCCGATTCCCCCGATACGTGGTCCCGGTTCCTTATCCAGTCGTTGCCCGCCGAACCGTGCACCTCCAGGAAGTTCACCGGGTACCAGCCCAGGTGGACCCGTGCCCCGGTAGTGTGCTCCACCACTCCGGACGGGAACGCTTCCCCCGTGGAGACCGTATCCGGCCATCCGTCCTGAACTGTCCCCTCCCCGTGCCTGGTGTGGTCCACTGTGACCTCCGCCAGGACCGGCCATGCGGCGGCGGCGCCCAGGGACAGGGTGACCCTGTCCGCGTCCGGCCCCAGCCCGGAGCCTATGATGTCCCCGTGGTGGAGGTAGTAGTTGCACTCCCTTCTCTGGCTGTAGACGTACCTGTCTATCCTGGTGTACTCCAGCACCGCTCCGAGGCGAAGGGGGCTGGCGAAGGCGGAGATGCCGGTGGTCCAGCCCAGTTTATTGGGCACGTCTCCCACGTTCTCGTACTGGATGTCATCTATCAGCAGTTCTCCGTACAGCTCCAGGTCCCCCGCGGGTTTCCACGAGACGTCGAAACAGAAGAAGGCGTTGTCGTCGTTCCTTTCGTTCCACTGGACGGGGTACCACGGAATGATGGGGTTCATGTAGGCAAGGTCAAGCCCGCCGGACTTGAACAATATGGACTCGCTCAGGCCGATTCGAAGGTTGCCCGTGGGGGACAGGTCCAGCCTGTGGGAAGCCAGGTATATTCCCGAATCGCTGTGAACGGTGGCGGTTAGACCGGTGAATTCCAGCGTGTTCCAGAGGCTGAACTCCACCTTCAGCATGTCCAGGGGCGGGCTGTTGTCGGACAGCAGCAGCTGGGTGAACCTGCCCGGTCCCCATCTCTGGGGCATCCTGCCCATGCTGGCGGAGACGGTTTCGTTGCTCCAGCGGAGGTAGCCCCAGTCCACGTAGAGGTGTCTGCCCTGCTCCTGCCCCTGGTGGAAGGGTGTGAAATAGTCGGGAGGCAGTTCGTCCGAGCCCGCCCACAGGGAGAGCCTCTCGTGGGCGTAGAGCCCCGGAAGGATGTTTACGAAGAGCCTTCCCGTGGTTCCCACCCTGGTCTCGGTGTTCCCCCCGTAATGGAGAACCTCGCCGGCTGCGGTGCCGGCGGCGGATAGCCGGACATCCGGACTCTCCTCACCGCCCGGCGGAATGCTTCTCCTGTATATCTCATCTCCCGGTCCACTCAGGCCGGCGGCCGAAGGCAGGCCCCTCTCCAGGAATCCTGACCCGACCAGAGGAAGGGCTCCGGGAAGCATTTCATTCGAATGTGTCTCCAGCATGTAGAGCCACCAGCCCAGCGGATCACGAAGAGGAAGGCCGGTCTGCTGCACGGTCCCGAAAAGTATCGCCGCTGCCAGTAATGCCGAAGTCATTCCTCTGCCTTTCTGATGAGTTCTACCGCCGTCTCAACGTGATCCGTCTGTGGAAACATATCAACAGGGTGGACTCCGGCAACCTTCCACCCTCCGCCGCAGATGACCGACAGGTCCCGTGCCAGAGAGAAGGGATTGCAGCTGACGTAAAGTATCTTTCGCGCTCTTATCCTTCGCAGGAGCCTGGATACGCGGACTCCCAGCCCGGCCCTGGGAGGGTCGATCACCACAGCGTCCCATTCCTTTGCTTTCCTCACGGTATCCAGCAGGTAATGCCGGACCCTTCCAGAGATGAAGCGGACACCGCTGATGCCGTTGTCCGCCGCCGCTCTTTCGCCGTCGGCGGAGGATACCGGGTTCAGTTCAACCGATGTCACCCCGGCTCCGCCGGCCGCGGCGGGAATGGCGAAGGTGCCGCAGCCGCCGTAGAGGTCCAGGACCTCGCCTCCGCCGAGCAGTCCGGTCACCTTCTTCACCAGCACCTCCGCGCAGGAGGTGTTGACCTGGAAGAAGCCGCCGGGGCTCACCGGGTAGGTGATGCCTCCCAGTTCCTCATGGAATCCGTTCCCCGGGCCGGTATTCAGCCACTCCCCCTCATCCTTCCAGGCCGCGGTCACTCCCGGCCCCGGAGGAGGAATCCCGCTGTCCGGCATTCCGAAGAACTCCACCATCGCCTCCCCGGTTCTGTCCGAGCCCCTGACGGAGATGCGACTGCAGCCGGCCAGGGGCTTTCCCGCCAGGGAGGAGAAGACATCCCGGCCCCTGCGGTTCTGAAGCGGGCAGCCGTCCACAGGGAAGGGGTCGCCGCCGTAGCGGTGCAGCCCGGGTCCTTCCCGCGTCATGTCGAAGGAGACCCTGTTCCTGTATCCGCGCGTATCCGGGGAGGGGAGCGCTTCGGCGGGGCTGTTTTCGGTCAATTCCACGCCGGTCCGCCGCAACGCCTTCGATACCCATTCCCTCTTCCAGAACAGCTGGCGGGAGTAGTCCAGGGACTGCAGGGAGCAGCCGCCGCAGAGACCGAAGTACCGGCAGAAGGGCTCCACCCTCCAGGGGGAGGGCTCAAGTATCTCCAGAAGCTCCGCCTTCATGAAATTCCGCGCCTCTTCGCTCACCCTGCACCGGACCCTTTCGCCGGGTAGGGCTCCCCTCACGAAGACGGTCTTCCTTCCCCCGACGGCCGAGACGCCCCCCACGTCGTTGCCCAGGGCGGTTATTGCAAGTTCCAGCGTTCCCTCCATCAGAAGGTTCCCGGGTCGAAGCTGCTGCGCTTCCGGTGCCAGTCCCTTCTCCAGGCGGTGAAGTGCCTTTCCTCGATGGCCATTCTTATTCTGCCGGTCAGAACGGAGAAGTAGTGCAGATTGTGCAGTGTGGCCAGAATCGGGGCCAGCCACTCCCCGACATTGAACAGGTGTCTCACGTAGGACCGCGAATAGGTGGAGCAGGTGTAGCAGCGGCAGCCGGGCTGCACCGGCGAGGGATCCATGGCGAACCTGGCGTTCCGAATGTTGATGTGTCCGCCGGGAACGAAGAAGCTCCCTCCCCTGGCGTTCCTGGTGGGAACCACGCAGTCGAACATGTCCACGCCCTCCGCCGCGAAGTCCACCAGGTCCTCCGGTCTGCCCACCCCCATCAGGTACCTGGGTCTGTCCCGGGGGAGGTGATCTATGCAGGATCTCACAGCCTTCATCATAAGCTTCCTCGACTCTCCCACCGACACTCCGCCGATGGCGTAGCCGTCGAAATCCATTTCCGCCAGCTCCCGGGCCGCCCTCTCCCTCAGGTCCGGATAGGCGCCCCCCTGGACTATGCCGAAAAGGGCCTGGGAGCCGCCGGAATGCAGCTTTCTGGCTCGCCCGGCCCACCTGACGGTCATCTCCAGCGACTCCTCAGTCCTGGCCCTGCCGCTGGGCTGTTCCAGACATTCGTCCAGGACCATCATAACGTCGCTTCCGAAAGCCTGCTGCAGCTCCATTACCTTCTCGGGGGTGAGAAGATGGGTGGAACCGTCAATATGCGACTGGAAATGGTACCCCTCCTCGGAGCGTTTTCTGAGACGGGACAGACTGAACAGCTGAAAGCCTCCGCTGTCGGTGAGAATGTTCCTCTCCCAGGACATGAACCGGTGAAGCCCCCCGGCTTCGGTGATTACTTCCACTCCCGGTCGGAGATAGAGATGGTAGGTGTTGGCCAGGATCATCCGCCAGTCGTCCCTTTCCAGGTCCGAGTTCCGGACGGTCTTGACGCTGGCCTGGGTGCCCACAGGCATGAAGACCGGTGTCTGTACCCTTCCGTGGGCCAGGTCGATAACTCCCCTGCGGGCCCTGCCCGACATGGAAAGCAGTTCAAAGGACGGGGGGGCGGGTCCCAGTGTCTACGTTCCTTCCGGCTCCGGCTCCGTCTCCGACGGAGGGGGAGTTTCGTCGTACTCAATGGCGGTTTCGTCCTCCGGCTCCGGTTCCGGCTCTTCGATGACGGTCCCCGTCGTGTCGGTCACCGCATCCGGCGGCGGAGGTATACTGTCGGTCTCAGCCTCCTGCGGGAGGGAGTCCGGCCGGATCGTATCAGGTCCGGTCAGGGTGTCCGGCGGGCCTTCCATGGTGTCCGTCCCCACCGGGGTCAGGTCCAGGTTTACCGGATCAGGCCCGGATTCCTCCGAAGGAGTGTCGGCCGTATCCTGTTCCTGAAGGGTACCCTCATCCTCCGGCAGGAACTGTATTGAATCGGTGAAACTGGAGTCCCGGCTTACCAGAAGGTCCTCCATGTCCACGGTCAGGTCCTCCTCCAGTATGAGGATGGCGTGGTCCGGGTCCTTCCTTCTTATGTGCGCCAGTTCTATGAGAAGGTCCTCCTCCATGTTGTTCCGGTAGTAAAGGCTGGCCAGCCTTACCCGGACCTCCAGGCAGTCGGGGTAGAGCGCTCTCATCTCCAGGTAGTCCATGAGCAGCTGCCTCTCATCTTCAGGAAGACCGTGCACAGACGCTATCCTTCCCTCCACCCGACCCCGGTCCAGCCTGGGAGGCACGAAGACGATGACCGCCGCCATCATCAGGGAGAACATCGTGTAGGCGATGACCTTCATCAGTGTTGTCTTCCTGCTCCTGAATATTTCCTCGTCCGGCCTGGGGTCCATGCTCTCATCCAGGGGCACTATCCTCGTGCCGGATATGATCTGAAGCACCGTTCTTCCGGTCCCTGGCACCCTTATCAGACCCGCGCAGAAAAGCAGGATCAGGGGAGGGGTGAAGACCACCCTTCTGAATGTCTGCCACTGGCTGGGCCTGCTGCCATCCAGGGAGATCTCGGCCAGTCCCAGTGCTTCCAGGGGATCGTTGTGCCTTCGGACGCGTTCCGGCCTCTCCAGCCAGGCAAGCAGGGTCGCGGCGAACAGGTAGCTCACCGGAAGCAGGGGAAACCAGCTTCCGGACAAGAACCACAGGACAGCCTGCATGAGCACTGTCCAGGACAGCATGGCCGCCAGCTCCATGCCGCAGAGTCCAGCCATCTGTCCCCGGCCGGGGGAAATTCCGCTGAGCAGGGCGTGCTTTCTGGCGGTTATCGTCATTTTACCGGTTTCCTCTCGATGAACATGGCGTCCCCGTAGCTGTAGAAACGGTAGGACTCCTCGATGGCATGCCTGTAAGCCTCCATCATGAATTCGTAACCCATGAACGCCGCCACCAGGCACAGCAGGGAACTTCCCGGAAGATGGAAGTTGGTGATGAGCGCGTCCACGTTCCTGAAATCGTACGGGGGGAATATAAAGATATCTGTCTCTCCGGATAATGCTTCCCTGGAATCCAGATCTATGGTTTCCAGTATCCTGGTGGTAGTTGTGCCCACCGCCACTATCCTGCCTCCCCGGCTTCTGGCTTCCCGCATGGCCAGGAGGCTCTCCGCCGGGACATGATATTCCTCCGGTTCGAGGCTGTTGTCCCGGAGCCTCTCGTGACGCAGGGGCTGAAAGGTCCCGGGACCAACGTGCAGGGTGACGAATGTACGGCCGATACCCCCGGACTCCAGGCGGCGGAGAAGCCGGTCGGTAAAATGCAGTCCCGCCGTGGGCGCCGCCACCGCTCCGGTCCTGGAGGCGTAGACCGTCTGGTATCTGATGTCGTCCAGCTCCTCCGGGTCCCGCCTTATGTAGGGTGGAAGTGGCACCTCGGCCTTCTGCATGAGCCTGCTCCCGGTATCGCCGTCGGAACTGAACCGCACCGCGACCCTTCCATGGTCCAGAAGCTCCTCCACCCGGCAGACCAGCCCGTCGCCGAATTCGAAGCTCATGCCGGGTCTGGCGGAGGCCCGGGTTCTGACCATCGCTCTCCACAGGTCCCCGTCCAGTCTCTTCAGGAGGAAGACTTCCGCCACGCCACCGGTCCCGGCCCTCCTTCCATGCAGTCTGGCCCTGAATACGCGGGTGTCGTTCAGGACCAGCAGGTCTCCTGGTGCCAGGATATCCGGCAGCCGGTCAAAGGTGGTATCCCTGAGTTCTCTCTTCCCGATGTTCACCGCCAGCAGCCTGCTGGAAGTCCTTTCGGCCAGTGGTTCCTGGGCGATCAGCCGGGACGGGAGGCTGTACTCCAGGCTGCTCCGGGAAAGTTCCCCGCCACTCATCAGGATACAGGGAACCTTACTGTGAACCAGCTTCCGGTCCCCTCCCTGCTGCGCACGCTGACGGTGCCGCCCATCTGCTGGACGAAGCTTCGGACTATGGTAAGGCCTATGCCCAGCCCTCCCTCTCTTCCCCCGGCTCCCCCCACGTAGAACCTGTCGAAGACATTGGGCAGGTCCTCCGGCGATATGCCCTCTCCGGTATTGAAGACCTCCAGAATCCAGTGATTCGTGCCGTCCATCCTCACTTCTATCTTCGCCAGCCCTCCCGGCCTGTTGTATTTCATGGCATTGTCCGCAAGATTGTATATTATCTGTTCGAGCCTTGACCTGTCGAATGAGGCGGTGAACGGTTCCTCCGGGAGTTCCGCGCTTACACTGACGTCGTGGTCGTCTCCCTTCTCCGCCAGAAGAGGCAGCAGCGATGAGACAACGTCGGAAGGACGTGCCCATGACGTCTCCAGACCCTCCTGCCCCAGTTCCATCTTCATGAAGTTGAGCAGCCCCTCTGTATACTCGGTCAGCTGAACGGTGGAGCTGCCGATGGAGTCGATGGCTTCCCTCTGTTCCGGAGTCAGGTCTCCCAGTCTGCCGGATGTCATCAGGTCCGCGTTCCCTCGCAGGGCCGTGAGGGGGGCCTTCATGTGATAAGAGAGGCTGAGAAGCAGGTCCTCGAGCCCCGGAATGTTTTCTCCCGTCTCCCTCTCGCCTTCACCATCATCTTCCCTGGTCCCCCTGCTCTCCCGGAAGAGCCACAGAGAGAGGGCTGCGCCCAGGCTCTCCAGAAAACCGCCTGTCGGGTAGGCGAAACCGTCCCTGCGCGTGCAGCCGATGGTAAGGGTTCCCATGGTCATTCCATCAGCCACCAGGGGAATGGACATCTCGCTCCTGGAAGAAGGAAAGACGGAGGAGAATCTCTGGTCGACTGCGGTGTCCGGAACGTAGCATATCTCGGAATGCGTATACGCCCATGAGGCTATCGAGGGTATCTCTATGCGCAGTTCCTGCTGTTCGGAGGATGAGCCCCAGGAGACCAGCGGCTTGAGGACGGGTTCCCTTGAGCTGACATTGTGCAGGACCAGGTAGTCCGCACCCACTATGGACCCTATCTCCCCCAGCAGCGCCTGAGTGTTCCTCTCCCTTCCCTGTATAAGGGTCATGAACGATGCGATGGAATTCAGCAGCCGGAGGATACGCTCAAGCCTATGTCCTGAATGCAGGAAATCAGCCAGCAGGGGCGCCAGCGCCACCACCAGACTGAAAAGAGGGTCCGACCTTCGAGAGGGAATGCCGGTTACCCTCAGCATGGCCTGGTCGTGCTGCTGTCTGACCGGAACAGTGAAGTCACAGCCGTTCTCGCTCTCCGTCCAGAAGGGCTCTCTAGCGGTCTTCAGCTTCGGGTCTCCGGTGGGAAGGCTGGTCTCTCCCACTGAGACTCTCCTGGACCGGGAGATGTATGCCGCACCCCTGGCTCCCGTGCCCACCCTGAGGAAGTCCAGTATAGTTCTGGTATTACCGTCGGGATCGTCGGTGGTCTCCAGTGTATTCAGCAGCTCCGGCATTATTCGGACGCCCATCGGCTCCGCCTTGCCGCCCTCCAGGTTCTTTTCGGGAATCAGGAACAGCATGAAGCTCTCCCTGTCCGGCATCAGAAGGCTGGTGACTTCGTACTGCCCGGTCAGGCCGTTACTCATGCTGACCCGTGTCCTGAACTGGAACGGTCTCATCACGCTTTCATCCCTGTTCCTGTGGAGCGCTATTACCCTGTCCCTGTCCTCAGGGGCGATCATGTCCAGAAAGCTCTCCCGGGCCGCCGGTCCTGTCCCTTCACCGGACAGAAGGCTGGCGGCGCAGCTGTTCATCGACAGCACCTTCGTCTTCAGGTCGACTCTGAGCGCAGGGACAGGGATCGCCGAGAACAGCTTGAGGGAGAGCTTTGTCGTGTCCTGTTCAATGCTGCTTATGGCCATGGAGGGAGAATGGAAGGATACAACTATCAGCGCGTTCATCACTCCCGTTTTCTTCAGGGACATCACCTGGGATATCCTGCTGGCCCGCCCCTTCCTTGATAGGACCGAAAAATCCCGGGGCCTCTCACCGGAAAGACACCTGGACGCCGCGGAGAGAAATGCGGTCATGGATATCCTGTCCAGGATATCTGCCAGGGAAGAGCGGTCGAATCCCGAAAAAAGGCTGTTGGCGGATTCGGTGGCCGCGAAAACCCTTCCGGAAGCATCTGTCAGCATGCAGGGCCTGTCTCCCTGACTGTTCTCCAGCCACTCGTCCAGCTCCAGTTTCGAGGGGCTCTTCAGGATTACCAGCCTGTTCTCTCCGGCGCCGGTGGATGAGGACAGCCAGACTCTGTCCCCCAGCATAACCGGCATAGAGCCGTCCTCCTGGACCGACATGGCCCTCACCGCCGCCCCGGAATCCATCGGCAGGCCGTCCAGCAGTGAGGATAGGGGCTTCGACATGCGACTGACACCACTGCTGCTGACAAGCATGGCGCAGGCGTCGTCGGGAATGGGGAAATTAAAACCTTTGCTGTTCACCGGTGAATAAAACCTCCCGGTCTGTCATTTCGGCACTTGCAGGACGATAAACAAATTCTATATTAAAGACCATGTCTTGAGGGAGGTTTGATTGGAACGACAGTGCCTGGTTAAGTGGGATCTGTCCTCGACCAGCCGTGAGGACGCCATTTCCGAACTTCTCAGAGAATTTTCATTTCAGAGGACAACCAGAAATCTCCTGCAGACCGCTCTGGAAACCAGGGAGGCGGCAGAGCCCACCGTAGTCCATGAGGGTCTCGCGATGCCCCATTGCAGAAGCATTCTGGTGGATGATTTCATGATAGTCCTGGGCAAATCCGCCAGGGGAATTCCCTGGCCCGAAGAACCTGTCACCGTCATTATTCTCTTCATCACACCGGTCAGGCCCACCGGCCCCAGTGAACACATGGAGCTGATCAAACACCTTGCCATGACCCTCCGTTCCGGAGGGGCTGAAAAACTGCTTTCCGCCGACTCGGCAGCCGAAGCGGCGAGCATTCTCAAATTCGATTACGAGGGAAACAGCGCAGATGAATAGAGACCTGGAGAAACTGATAAGCCTTCACGACCTTGACGTTATGATATCTGACCTTGCCAACACCGATATAAAGAAGCAGGAGAAAAAACTCGGGCTGTCACCTGATTCAGCCATACGGGAGCTGCAGAAGATGAGGAAGGCCCTGGCCGACACCATCGGAAGAAAGCACCGTGACATGTATGACAGGCTCGCAGGACATTACGGCAACGCCGTAGTCCCCGTGGTAAATCAGAGATGCAGCGGCTGTTTTACGCAGCTGCCCACCGCGTTCTTCGCATCCCCGGACAGGAACGATCAGGTGGAGACCTGCCCCTCCTGCGGCAGGATCATATACTGGTGCGACTGATACCCGCATTTTCTGAACGGAGAGCCGAACATGGAAATTTTCAGCAGCGGTGAAGCACTCACCTACGATGACATACTGATACTGCCCGGAAGGTCCGAAATACTTCCATCCGAAGCGGACCTTACAACAAAGCTCACCGGTGGAATAACTCTCAACATACCCATACTGAGCGCCGCGATGGACACGGTGACCGAGGCCGACATGGCCATAGCCCTTGCCCAGGAGGGCGGAATGGGTGTTATTCACAAGAACCTGTCGCCATCCGCCCAGGCTGAACACGTAAGAAGGGTCAAAAGGGCGGAAAGCGGCGTGATTGTGGACCCGGTAACTCTGGATGTAAGCGCGGAGATAGCCGACGCCCTGGAACTTTCCAGGAAACACGGCGTATCCGGCTTCCCGGTACTGGAGGACCGCCGGCTGGCCGGAATGCTCACCAACCGCGACTACCAGTTCGAAGCAGACGAATCCACCCCGGTCAGGAAACTCATGACCCCCTGGGAGAAGCTTATAACGGCTCCGCCGGACACCGACCTGGAGGAGGCTCTGGTTCTGCTGCGGAAGCACAGACTGGAAAAGCTTCCGCTGGTGGACGATGACCGCCGCCTGATAGGCCTCATTACCGTGAAGGACATACATAACGCCATAAACTATCCGAACGCCTGCAAGGACCCGTCAGGCCGGCTTCGAGCCGGCGCGGCGGTTGGTGTCGGGAGCGACGCGCTCATCAGGTCCGCCCTTCTTGTCAAGGCGGGGGTTGACTGCATTTTCGTAGACACCGCCCACGGCCATTCCGTCAAGGTGCTGGAAACCGTGACCTCTCTGAAGGGGGAGTTCCCGGATGTGGCTGTGGTGGCCGGCAACGTGGTGACCCCGGAAGCCACCGTGGACCTCATAAAGGCGGGCGCGGACGGGGTGAAAGTGGGGGTAGGTCCCGGATCTATCTGCACCACCAGGGTAATAGCCGGAGTGGGCTGCCCTCAGATAACCGCGGTGAACCTCTGTTCGGAAGCCGCGAAACCGTTCAATGTACCGGTGGTGGCTGACGGGGGTATCAAGTACTCAGGCGATATAGTCAAGGCCCTGGCGGTGGGAGCCTCCGCGGTAATGATAGGCAGCCTTCTGGCCGGTATATCGGAAAGTCCCGGAGGAACCACCATCTTCAAGGGAAGAAAATACAAGGTCTACAGGGGGATGGGATCCATAGGGGCAATGAAGCGGGGAAGCGCGGACAGGTACTTCCAGAACGACAGGACCGAGAAGAAGTACGTGCCGGAAGGCATAGAGGGCATGGTTCCTTTCAAGGGTCCACTCATCGATTATCTCAATCAGCTGCTTGGGGGTCTCAGACAGGGCATGGGATACGTGGGCAGCCCAACTGTACCGGAACTCCACGAGAGGTCCAGGTTCGTGCGGATAACCGCCGCCGGCCTGAAGGAAAGCCATGCTCATGACGTCATGATAACCAAGGAAGCTCCCAACTACTCAACGGACGGACATGCTTACTGACCTGCTGAATACGGTAGCCGAGGGCGGGAGGGTCCTTCTGGAGGAGAAGGATTATCTCCTTGCCAGGGTACAGGTCGACGGCAGGCCCATGCTGGCTGAGATCAGCAGGGGCTCATCCGGCGGCATACCCCCGGGCGGATGGCCGGTGGCAAGCGGCATCCTCCATCCGGATTCGGAGATACATCCCGCCGGGGAGGGCGATACCAGGATACTGCTTTTTTCCGTTCCCCACGGGGAAGAACTCTACCTTGAACGGATAATGAGGGATGGCGTCCTGTCCGAATCCCAGGCCCTAAAGGTGGGTAAGAAGCTGCTGGGAATTCTCAGGAGGATTCATGATGCGGGCTTCAGGGTCGGCTATCTCGGACCGGACAACGTCCTGGTTACTCCCGAGGGTGATCACTTCATCCTGGGCGGAGCCAGAGGCATTCCCGACACTCCGTTCTCACCTCCGGAGGCGGTGGGCGGTACGGCCCAGGATCCCAGAAGCGATGTCTACGCCCTGGGACTCCTGATGTTCAGGCTGATCGCCGGAAGCGATGACCGCGATGTTCAGATAGAAGCCTGGAACAGGCTGTCCGATGATATGATGAGGCTGCTGGAGAAGATGGTGACCCCGGACGCCGACGACAGGTATCCCAACCTGATGGTCCTCTCAGGAAAGTTATCCTCCCTTGTTCTGGGAAAGCAGGACGACCGGAGGACTGAAGTAGGATGCCGCCGGAACGGTAATAGACGCTTAAGGGGTTTCCCGGGATGGGGATACGGGCTAGCCGCTCTGGCCCTGGCCGCCGCCGTGGTGGTCGCCGTCGGGCCCTGCGGAGGTGGAGGAGAGCCTGACGGGACCGTGGCGGAAGATACTTCCGACGCCGCCGGCGATCCTCAGGCCATTCCCGATACCGCGGTCTCCATTCCCCCGGACCAGCCCCCCCCGGATCCGGAGAATGCCGCAGAACCCACCATCTGGATAAGCAACTGCACCGGTCAGCCCGGAGAGGCCAGTGAGTTCCGGCAGGGACCGGTAGCAGACTATTCCAGCGTGTACACCTGCACCGGAAGCCGCAGGGGCAGCTCCATCATCCTGGCCAGGCGGAATGATCCCGCCCTGCCGTTTGCGGAACAGGGCATTATCCACGATATCGCCATGGACCTTGCCTTCGCAGACTCCTCCATCACGGTCCACCCGGTCGACATTACCATCCTTCTGGGAAGCGACCTGCTGGATGACCGTGTTGCACCGGGTATCATAACCCCGACCGATACCCCCGCTGGAACCCTCTACGTCGATATCGCCAATCACGGCGTTGACGGTGTATACGGGGGCGCCGGCGCGGCAACCTGGACACGCTCCGTGCTGGACGGCGGCAGCCTGACGGCCCGCGGCCGGCAGTGGATGCTGCGGGTAGTGGATTTCCGCAACGGCGACATGCTGAACGATGAACTGGGCATACCCGGGGAGCTGAGTTCCACGCTTTTCCTCTACCGTAGCGGTCAGCCCGTTCTTTCAGCTGCCGAAACCGAGATCAGGAAGGCCATACTGGAGAATACGCTGGGAAATTCGGAACCTGTCAAACCCGACCCACCCGATATCTGGGTGCTTCTGGGCCGGTGAACGCCCCGCATTCGTTGACTTTTCCTCAATTATTCCGATATTATGCTGAAAAATGTTTTACCTGGAGGTCGGATGAAGTACAGCATCAATGGCAAGGTTGTAGATCCCATACACGGAGCGGGAATTATCACGGAGGTCTCCAAGCAGAAGATATCCGGTGAGATGTGCGAATGCGTGGTCATAGAGATAGTCGTGGGCAAGAAGAGGGTCCTGGTCCCGGTGGAGAACCTTGACCAGGCGGAACTGAGGCCGGTTGTTTCGCCGGAGGAGCTTGAGGATGCCCTTCAGGAACTCTACAGGGAACCCGACGAACTGCCCAAGGACTGGCGCAGGCGTATCGAGAAGCTCAAGGACAGGGTCCACTCCGGAGAGCCCAAACTGGTGGCCAAGGCCATCAGGGACATTATCGCCCGGTCCATACTGAACAAGATGAACCCATCTGAGAAAAGGGTCCTGAACGAAGCCATAAGCGTATTCTCCGGGGAGGTCGCACTGGTCAGGAACATTCGAAGCGAATCGGCCAAGGAACTGATAAAGAGGTCCGCCCGCAAGGGGGTTCAGCAGAACATAGAGGCCCTGAAGGAAGAGAAGAAGAAAGCATCGAAAAAGAAGGAAGAGAAAAAGAAAGAGAAGAAGAGCTCGAAGAAGAAGTCCTCCACGGAAAAGGACTGACCGCCCTGAGCACACCCATCGCGGACAACCGCGTTCCCGGGCCCCCGCTCGACCCGTCCGGTGAGCGTTCCTGAGAATGTATTCACCCGGAGAACCCGCAGAACTGGAGAGGGTCCTTCTCGCAAGGGTCTTCGTGGGACACGAACCCGACAGGGGTTCGGCCCTTCGGGAAATGAGAGCCCTGGTCCAGTCCGCCGGCGGTACGGTGGTAGCGGAAGCGTCCCAGAAAAGGGACGCGCCGGACCCAAGGCTCTTCATCGGCAGGGGCAAGGCGGAAGAGCTGAGAGAGACAGCCATCAACCAGGGGGTATCCACCATCGTCTTCGATCACAACCTCTCCTCCGGACAGGTTTCCAGGCTCGAGGAGGTTACCGACTGCAAGGTCATAGACAGGACGGAGCTGATACTGGCCATATTCGCCGGCAGGGCGAGGACCAGGGAGGCAAAGCTCCAGATAGAACTCGCCCAGCTCAGGTACGCCCTGCCCAGGCTTTCCGGAATGTGGCACCACTTCTCACGCCTTGGGGCCGGAATAGGCACCAGGGGCCCTGGTGAGACTCAGCTGGAGATAGACCGCAGAAGGGCCAGGGCGAGAATATCCCTGCTGGAGAACAAGATCAAGGAGATCGAGGCGCGCTGGAGAATAGTCTCCGAGGGGCGTCAGGGGATGTTCACCATAACCATAGTCGGATACACCAACGCCGGTAAGAGCACCCTTCTGAACGCACTCTGCGATACCGGGCTGTACACCGCCGACAAGCCCTTCGCCACCCTCGATACCACGTCCAGAAGGATGAAGCTGCCGGACGGCTACCCGGTCCTGATATCCGATACGGTTGGATTCATAGAGAGGCTTCCGGAGACGCTGGTGGCCAGCTTCCACACCACCCTGGACGTAGCCGGGAAGTCGGACCTTCTGCTGGTGGCGGTGGACAGGTCCAGTCCCGAGCGGGGAATGCACATGGACGCCGTGAGGAATACTCTGGACAGGATCGGAGTGGCCGAGGAAATACCCAGACTCACGGTCTGGACCAAGTTCGATAAGGTTCCCGACCAGAGACAGCCGCGGACGGGAGTGGCCGTATCATCCCTGACCGGTATGGGGCTGGACACACTGCTTGACAGGATAATGAGATACAGAGATGATTCCCTTGACTGGTTCCAGCTGGTGCTGGATCATCATGACAGCGGCCTGATACACTGGCTTTACACCAATTGTGCGGTTCGAGATGTTAAGGACAGCGAGATCGACGGATCGACAGAAGTCACCGCGGGTGCCCTCAGAGGATACGATTCCGTGGAGGGCAGGCTGGAAGGGACCGGCGTGGTAAGGAGTTTCGTAAGGCTCAGCGGTCCCCCGGAAACCGGAACAACTGGATAGAAAAGTGAACCATGTACGATGAAAGTGATATCATTCAGCTGAGAGAGAACCTGGAGGAAAGGCTCGAAAGCCTCAGCGAACTCCACTCCAGCGATCTCATCTCGAAGAACACCCTTTCGAGCCAGCTTCTCGAACTTCTTTCCAGCAGGGATGCGAAAACATACTGGGACCTGACCATGAAGAAGGACGTGACGGCACGGCGGATGCTGACAATGCTGGAAGACCCGGATAGATGGGAGGAAGACTCGTCATCCCCGGAGGAAGAAAGGGAAAACGTGCTGAGGAAAAGGCTTGCCGAGGTATTTCTCTCGGCGGATGATTCCTACGAGCGGGTCCTGGAGATGCTGCTGGACACAGCGAGTCTTCCCCATTTCGAGACGGTAGTGTTTGCCCGTAACGGAAAACAGAAAAAAAAGAAATCAGGGGCGAAGCTGAGCGTGCTGGACTGAACACCGTATCGCGCGGCATCCGTTCCGTCTGAGTTTTCCGAACCTCCATGCATTCCTGGGAGCGGAATTGAGAAAGACCCTGCTGAACATCCTCGGGCTCCTGCTCACGGCGGCGGCCCTCTATTACATAGTGGATTCCTTCCTACAGGGCGCCCATGAGGCGGGAGGGGTCTCCAACCTGCTGCGTTTCGACCCTTTCCTGTTCGGCGTTTCCTTCCTTTTCATGCTGCTGCACCTTCTGGCGGCCGCCTGGTCATGGATGCTCGTATGCGGAGCCGCCGGAGCGCGCATTCCCTTCGGCCAGGCCTTCAATGTCCATTTTCTGGCCCAGGTGGGTAAGTACATACCCGGCAAGGTATGGGGAGCGGTGGGGAAGATAGGTCTTTCCCGGAAACTGGGAATGACCAGGACGCAGACCGGCCATGCCCTCATACTGGAGAGCCTGTTCATAGTGGCCGGCTGTCTTCTGATGTCACTGCCGGTGATACCCCTGGCCGCGGAGGAGATCGGCATGGGCGGCACGGTAAGCGTTCTGACAGTGGCGGCAGCCGCGGCGGTGGTACTTTTCACCGCCCATCCGGGCGCATTCAGAAAACTCCTCAAACTGGCCGGTAGGATAACCGGCAGGGATATCGATATCGAGGACCCGGGTTTCTCCAGAGTCATCAAGCTGCTGCCGGTCTACGTTCTGGTCTTCCTTCTTCAGGGTGTGGCATTCGTGTTCCTGGCCAGGAGTTTCGGCATGGAACTCCCCTTCTGGCCCGGAATGTTCCTTCTTCCCACGGCTGTGGGCATAGGGTTCCTGGCGGTCTTCTCACCGGGTGGTCTGGGTATAAGAGAGGTCTCGCTGGTGTGGCTCATAGCGGTCGTCATGCCCGCGGCAGGCCCCGGTCAGGCTTCTCTCATATCCATAGCCGCCAGGCTGTGGATAACTCTGGGTGAGGGAATGGCCTTTCTCATAGCCATAGCCTGGTGGGGATCCAGGGTGCGGCTGGACATCCGGTGACCGCTATTCCATGTACTCTCCCGATTCGCCCAGCTCCTGGAGCACCAGCGCCGCCGAATCAGCGTAATGTCCCGACGGGGAGAGCATCAGGTACCTCTGAATAGCGTCGGCGGCCCTCATGTAATCGTTCCATTCCAGATAGACCCTGGCCAGCTCCCAGCAGGCCGGGGCGTAACCCTGTTCCACCGCGGGAATGAGGAGTTCCCTGGCCTCGTGACCCCTGTCGGTTCGCCTGTAGACCGAAGCCAGGAGGACCAGCGACTCCAGAGAGGTGCTCCCTCCGTCCAGCATTCCCCGGGAGAACCAGTCAGCGGCGGAGGCCATCTCGCCCAGCTCCAGCCGCGCCTTTCCGCAGAGGAGCCATATGGACGGGAGGGTGGGCGACCGGACGAAGGCGCTGTCCGACATGATGCGGGCGCTGTCCGGCCTGCCTGTTCGAAGGTAGAGTACCGCCAGCTCCCGGTAGCCCCGGTAGTCGTCGGGCCTGACCTGGATGTACCGGTGGAAATAGTCTGCCGCAGTGGTCCAGGATGAGCGCCTGAAATTGACCATTCCCAGTCCCAGCAGGGCTGAATGGTATTCGTCCCCTATTTCCAGGGCATCCATGAATTCCTGTTCCGCCCGTTCCAGCAGCCCCTGCTGCAGAAGGGCCATACCGGTTTCCAGATGAAGGTCCGCCGCCAGTTCATCGAGGTCCATGGACCCGAACAGGAGCAGCAAGCCGAGCAAGGCCGCCATGTTATACCGCCCTTTCCGAATAATTGAACATATCATATTTTCTCCTGTCCCGTTCGTCACATGTTCGACATTTCACATATTCTGAATGACAAGGATGCCAATGAAGGATTACGACCTGGTGATAGTAGGCGGAGGACCCGCCGGTTACGTGCCGGCAATAAGGGCCGCACAGATGGGGAAGAGGGTAGCCGTCCTGGAGGAGGAGCAGGTTGGAGGTGTCTGCCTGAACAGGGGCTGCATTCCCACCAAGACCCTGGTAACCAGCGTGGAACTCCTTCGCGCCGCCCGGAACGCGCGCAAGTTCGGTCTCCGGGGTGAGCTGACGTTCTCCTGGGACCGTCTGCACAGGCGCAAGGAGATGGTAGTGTCCAGGCTGAGGAAAGGCGTGGAAGCCCATATGAAGCATCTGGGCATAGACACCATTCATGAGCATGGAGAACTGGCGGGACCGGGGGAGGTAAGGGCCGGCGGCTCCATCATCACCGCGGGCAGGATACTTCTGTCCCCCGGTTCGGAACCGCTGCGGCCGGGCCCGTTCGCGGCTGCCGGCGTGGAGACCAGCAGGGACGTCCTCTCCTGGGAGACACTGCCGGACAGCCTGCTTATCGTCGGGGGCGGCGTCATAGGTTGCGAGTTCGCCTCCATTTTCTCCGGTCTGGGAGTGCAGGTCACGGTGGTGGAGATGCTGCCCTCCATACTTCCCGGAGTGGACACGGACGTGAAGCTTGTGGTGGAGAAGTCCCTGAAGCGTTCCGGAGTGAAGCTTCATACAGGAAGCGGCGCCGCGGACGTGGAATTCACCGGCGGCTCCGTCGCGGTCACGCTGGAAAACGGCACCCGGCTCGCCGCCGGGAAGCTCCTGGTCTCGGTGGGAAGAAGGGCCAGGACCGGCGGGCTGGGTCTGGATGCCGCCGGGGTCCGATATACTCCCGCCGGAATAACCACTGACGAGAACCAGATGACGAACCTCGACGGTGTCTACGCCGCCGGCGATGTCACCGGCAAATGGCAGCTTGCCCACGCCGCCAGCGCCCAGGCGCTTGCCGCCGTGGACCACATGTTCGGCAGCGGCCATCGAAAGGTGGACCCCGATTCCATGCCCGGATGCATCTTCACTTCCCCTGAGATAGCCACGGTGGGACCCGGTCAGGATGAATGGGAGGAGAGAGGCGTGCCTGTCACCGCCGGTGTCTCCCGCTACATAGCCAACGGCAAGGCGGTGGGAATGAACGAAACCGAGGGATTTGTGAAGATAGTTGCCAGGAAGTCCGACGGGGTGGTGGTCGGCGTTCAGATAGTGGGCGCTCAAGCCAGCAGCATGGCGGGACAGGCCGTCATGGCCGTCAACATGGGAGTGAAGGCGTCGGAGATAGGCGAGATGGTCCATCCGCATCCTACCCTCTCGGAACTCTTCATGGAGGCCGGCGAGGCCTTCGGGGCCGGTCCAATTCATGGATGACGCCATCAGGGAATTCACCGACGCCCTCTCCAGTCTGGTGAGGATAGTTATCAGGCTTCGAAGCCCCTCCGGATGCAGCTGGGACAGGCAGCAGACTGTGGAATCTCTCAGCCCCTTCATGCTGGAGGAGGCCTACGAAGTGGTGGAAGCCATCGACAGCGGTGACAGGGAACTCCTGAGGAACGAGCTCGGGGACCTTCTGCTCCATGTGATAATGTCCGCCCTCATCTGCCAGGAGAATGGCGTATTCACCCTGAGCGAAGTGGTGGAGGCCATCTCGG
>JAWOBF010000012.1:0-6599 GCA_046498225.1 Candidatus Aegiribacteria sp. | reverse complement strand
GTTGCCCTTGTGAGCCTGTAGCCTGCTGTCAGGCGGAATATAGCCCTGCTCCCTATGATAAATCCGCATATGGGAATTGACTGAGAGTGACAGGTTAGTATTATCGAAGCAGAAGGCATAGCTTTCCTGCTTATTTTGGCGTTGAACACTTCAGAGGGAGAATAAGGCTTGAGCAATTCCGAAAGTGTCCTCTCCTATCTTTCTGCGGAGGAAGTCCTCAGGGATTCTGATGAAATAGTCCTTTCCATCGGCAGGAGCGGCAAGATCATTCTCTCCAGCATTCACGGAAGTCATATCCTCGGTTGTTCCCGCGAGGAAACGGCGGGAATGAACTGGTTCTCGGATTTCGTGCCGGAGACGGTAAGAGAAGAGGTCCTGGAGGAATTCCGTTCCTGTCTCGGCAGGGCCGAAGAAGCTGAGTTCCGTCAGGAATACCCGGTTATCTGCCGGGACGGGTCGGAAAAGGCGGCGTCATGGCTGAACAGGGTGGTCCGAGACGAGGACGGCATAGTAATGTGCGTCCTTCTCTCAGGTCACAGGAAGGAAGCGCCACCTGAGCCTCCCGATAAGCTGGAGGAGGACAGGGATACCCTGGAAAGCCTGAAGAGGAGCGAGGAAAAATACCGGACTCTCGTGGAGCGCAGCAACGATTCCATAATAATACACCGGGACGGAGTGATAGTCTTCGCGAACAGAACAGCCATGGAGCTAACCGGTTACGGGATCGAAGAGCTTATCGGGAACAGCTTCCTGAACTTCGTATCCTCCGAGTTCGAGGCCCTGGTACTCAGGAACATGACGAACAGGATATCCGGCAAGGATGTTCCTTCCATCTACAACATAGAGTTGCTCGGGAAGAACGGGGAGACAATTCCCGTGGAAGTGAATGTATCCGGTCTGGACTACGACGGTGAGCGGGCCTGGATGATATTCATCCGTGACCTTTCTGAGCGTCAGGTCCTGGAAGGGCAGCTGAAGCAGGCGCAGAAGATGGAGGCGGTGGGGCAGCTTGCAGGAGGGATGGCCCACGATTTCAACAACATCCTGCAGGTCATAAACGGATACACCGAGCTTGCTGAAACGGTCCTCGAGGACGACCACCCCGTACGGGATATGATACAGCAGATATCCGATGCCAGCGGGAGGGCCGGTGAGCTGGTGAAACAGCTGCTCCTGTTCAGCAGGAACAAGGTAATAGTGACCAGCGTGATGGACCTGAACCAGATCATCTCGGAGCACCTGTCCATGCTTGAGAGGATCACGGGCGAGAACATCACCATGCGGTTCACCCCATCCTCAGAGCCCGTCTACGTCAACGCCGACCATTCCATGATGGGTCAGATACTCCTGAACATCTGTCTTAACTCCACGGACGCCATGCCGGAAGGGGGAGAGATAACGGTGAGCACGGAGAGGGTCTACCTGAACAGTGAATTCTGCGAGACCAACCCCTCGGCCCGGCCGGGTTACTACGGAATGCTCACCGTCTCGGACACCGGGCACGGAATAGACCCCGAGATCCTCGACAGGATCTTCGAGCCCTTCTTCAGCACCAAGGGTATAGCCGCCGGAACGGGGCTTGGCCTTTCCTCGGTTTACGGCATAGTCACACAGCATGACGGCCTGATCATAGCCGGCAATCAGCCGGACGGGGGAGCATGCTTCAGTATCTACCTGCCGGTTGCCGACCGGAACATAGAGATAGAGGAGATACCCAAGGAGTATGAACTCGAGGAAACCGCTTCCCTGACAGTGGTCATCGCGGAGGACGATGAAAGCGTCCGTAATCTGGCATGTGAGGTGCTGGCCGAGGCCGGTCACGAGGTAATAACGGCCGGAGACGGCGAGGAAGCGGTAGTTCTGGTCACCGATTCACCGGACAGCGTGGACCTGGTCATACTTGACGCGGCGATGCCGGTAATGGACGGCTTCACCGCCGCGGAAAAGATACGGGAAGTCTGCCCGGAAATGCCCATTATATTCTGCAGCGGCTACACCAGTGAACAGAACACGGATGGGCTAAACAGGTTCAGGGAACGCTCCAGGTTCCTGGTCAAGCCATATTCCATGTCGCATCTCCTGACAGCCATAAAGGAGCTTTTTTCAGGCAATATCCATAACAGGGAGGGAACATGAGACACGGAGCCGTGACAGCATCCTTTCTCGCTTCGATGATGTTTGCGTCCATCGCGTATCCCATGCAGAAGGACGGGGTTTCCTACCCTGACCGTATCACCGTGGACGGTGTCGATCTGGTCCTGAACGGCCTCGGGACCAGGGAAGCCACAATTTTCAATGTGAACGTGTACGTGGCCGCCCTTTATCTTGAAAACCCCGGCAGCGACGGGCAGGCCATATGCCGGTCGGAGGAGACAAAGCGGCTCGTGCTTCATTTCGTCAGGGACGTGGACGAATCCGATATCTCTTCCGCCTGGACCGAGGGGTTCATGAAGAACGCCGGCGACGACCTCCCCGCCTACGAGGACAGGATAAGGACTCTCAATTCCTGGATGAGCAGGATGTCCGATGGCGACAGGATGATGTTCACCTACGCTCCGGGAGACGGCCTGGAGGTTTCGGTAAAGGGAACCGTAATGGGAACGATCGAGGGAAGTGATTTCGCCTCTGTCTTCCTTTCCATCTGGCTGGGCGATCACCCCCCCAACGGAGGCCTTCGTGACGGTCTTCTCGGGCTGAACTGAGCCGGAGCCGGCATTCAGTTCCCTCCCCGGGCAGCTGCATGAGCTGCCGATGGGAATAAGATGAAAACCAAACCTTTCCGCGATAAGATGAAAACGGATATCCTGGAAGTGTTCACCCCCAGGCCCTGGGTCCATGCCGTATGGGAGGGGGGCTCCGCCGCCACCGGTTTCCTGGACGACTTCTCCGACCTGGACCTTGTGGTAGTCGTGAAGGATGAGAGAGTGGAGGACGCTTTTCGCCTTTTTGAAGAGTACCTTGAAGATACTTACGGAATAGACCGCTGCTTCCGCGTACCGGAACCTGCCTGGCACGGTCACAGTCAGAGCTTCTATTTCATCAAAGACGCTCCCCCCCTGTTCTACATAGACTTCCTGGTGGAGAAGCTCTCGTCCAGGGACAGGCTCCTGGAACCGGAGAGGCACGGCCGGGCCGAGGTCTGGCTCGACAGGAAAGGCGTACTTGACCATTCGGCCATCCCCGACGGGGACCTGATCGAAAAGCAGGCCCGGTACCTGGACACCCTTGCCGGGTCCCTGCCACTGGCGGTGACGGAGGTCCGCAAGCAGATAGCCAGGGGACACTCCATCGACGCCGTATCCCAGTACCAGAGATTCGTGACGGCAAGGCTGGCGGGCCTGCTCAACCTCAAGTACCGGCCGGCTCAGTTCGATTTCGGAATCAGGTACGCCGAGCGGGCCTACCCCCCGGAAGTAAACAGGCAACTGCAGGAACTCCTCTACCTGGAAAGTTTCGATGACCTCCCCCCTGCTCTGGAAAAGGCCGCGGCCTGGGCGGAGGACCTGCTGAAAGAGCTGCTGTAGAGGATACGGAACTCCTCGCCCGCGTGTTGCATTTCATAGCTGCAGGGTACATAATCCGTATCGTCAGAAACCGGGGTACCGGATCACAAGCGTACGCACGGAGGCATGATGAAAAGGATATACTTTGACCACAACGCCACCACACCCCTCCACCCGGAGGTCCGGAAGGCCATAATTGATGCCATGGACTGTTTCGGCAATCCCTCCAGCCTGCATGAGGATGGAAGACTGGCCCGGGCTCTCGTGGAGGAGGCCAGGGCAAAGGTGGCTGCCCTTATAAATGCGGAACCCGAGGAGATAATGTTCGTGGGCAGCGGCTCCGAGGGCAACAACACCGTTCTTTCCATAATGAGCTGTTCCGGGGCCCAGTGCGGTCTTCATCCTCCGGCAGACAGCCGCATGGTTACCTCCGCCATAGAGCATCCATGCATCCTGGAAACATCAAAGTGCCTGGAGAACCGTGGCATCAGGGTAGAAAAGGTCGGAGTCGACCGGCGGGGCCTGGTGGACATGGAACAGCTGGAGAGGGTCGTTACCGGCGGCACCTCCCTGGTGTCCATAATGATGGTCAACAACGAGACCGGGGCTGTGCAGAATATTCAGAGAGCCCTGGAGATAGCACATGAAGCCGACGCGCTCTTCCATACCGACGCTGTTCAGGGGGTGGGCAAGCTGCCGCTGGACGTGAGAGATACGGAGGTCGATTTCCTGACCATATCCGCTCACAAGATGTACGGGCCAAAGGGAGTGGGTGCGCTGTACGTGAGGAAGGGCACTCCCTTCTGTCCACTGATCCGGGGAGGTCACCAGGAGATGGGCAGAAGGGCCGGTACGGAGAACACCCTGGGCATCGTAGGCCTGGGAAGGGCCGCGGAGCTGCGGGCGGAGGAGATGGAATCTGAAGAGAAGAGGCTCGCCCGGCTGAACAGGATTCTCAGGCGCGGCATTGAAAGCAGCATAGAGAACTTCCACTTCAACAGTGATTCGGAGCACTGTCTTCCCACCACTCTCAACGTCTCATTCCAGGGCGTGGAGGGTGAAGCGCTGCTCCTCTACCTGGACATGGAGGGAGTGGAAGTTTCCACCGGGTCCGCCTGCGCCTCCGGGTCGCTGGATCCCTCGCACGTCCTGCTGGAGATGGACCTGCCGGTGGAGTACACGCATGGTTCCCTCAGGATGAGCATGGGAAGGGCCACAACGGAGGATGAGGTGCGGCGTGTCCTGGAGGTGCTGCCGGGGATCGTGGAGAAGCTCCGAAAAATGTCCACGGCCTGGAATGGAGGGCGAAGATGACTTCCTGGCTCTACTCGGACAAGGTCAAGGACCACTTCATGAACCCCAGGAACATAATGTTCGACGACGAGGAATTCGAATACGACGCCGCCGGGACCACCGGCAACATCAAATGCGGCGACGAGATGACGTTCTACCTCAGGATAGACCCGGAAACACTGACCATTACCGACTGCCGGTGGAAGACATTCGGCTGCGCCAGCGCCATAGCCAGCACATCTGTTCTGTCGGAGATGATAAAGGGAATGAAGCTGGATGAAGCCTACGACATCTCCAACGTTGACATCATGAAGGAGCTTGGCGGGCTTCCGGAGAACAAGGTCCACTGCTCGGTCCTGGGCGACAAGGCTCTGCAGAAGGCCATCGACAACTACTACCGGTCCAGGGGAATGGACGACAGGGTCCGCGAAACGGCCTCACGGACAGTGTGCGAATGCCTGAACGTGTCGGAGGAGGAGATAGAGCACGCGGTCCTGGAGGGGGCGCGAAACTACTACCAGCTGCAGGAGATGACCAAGGTGGGTACCTCCTGCGGCAAGTGCGAGGAGGACGCCAGGGAACGGCTGGCGTTCTACGTTCAGAAACATTTCGGCGAAAACCGGAAAGGGAACTGATACTCGAGGGGCGGCCCCTGGCAGGCCGCCCCCGGTACACTCAATCCTATCTCTGAGGACCTCTATCTGATGATGGTGAGCTGCCGCCTCACCAGCTCTCCGCTGGACGTGTTCAGGTGTACGAAGTAGACGCCGCTCTCTTCTATCTCGGTGTGGACGGTCCCTTCTGCGGGGAAGGTCTCGACCACCCTGCCGGTGATGTCGAAAATCTGCACCGTTCCGGTGACATCGGAGGGAAGCTGGCAGTCGATGGTGACCAGACCCGTTGACGGGTTCGGCCCGGCGGAAAGCACCGTCACGGATGGATTCGCCCCTTCTTCTCCGTAGATGCCGGTGGCTGTGTCCGGAAGGTCCATGTAATGGGCGTTCAGACATTCACGTGTTCCGGTGGAGTACTGGACGAAGGTTACCACGTTCAGGTTGTCGAACTGGTGCTCCACAGGGTTCAGAGTGTAACTGCCTGTCACGTTCACCGTCTCGGGGTAGGGGCCGGTGAAGCTTACGGCCTGTCCCTGGGTTCCCATGGGGAACGCTCTGGGAAGCCACATCATCTCCATGTTGGTGTACCCTCCCCACCCGGTCCCGGTGGCCATGTCGTGGTCCTCGATGATGGCGCACCACACCTTGACGGGATAGGTCTCCGAAGGCTCCTGCTCGGCGGTTATGCTGATGTAGGCGGTGCCGCCGGAGGCGTCGCCCACCATTTCGACGTCGATGTCCACATAGGAAGGCACCGCCAGCCTGTTGTCTATGGCCGAGGCGAATCCCGAGGGACTGTAGCCGGAGGCAAGTCCGTCCATTTTCACCGTGGGTGTATAGGAATTTGAATAGAAATTCCATCTGCCGTAGTTGAATGTGTTGTATGCGGGACCGTTTACAAAAATGTAGAGGGGAGCCACGTCACCGGAATCAACGTACGGGTTGATAGCACTCTTGACGGCTGACCAGCCGCTGTAGCATGTGGGTCAACTGGTCGAGGTGAAGTACTCGAAGAGCACCGTTCTCTCCGCGGCGAAGGCCGCCACCGAGAGAAGGGTCAGAAGAAGCAGGACTGCTTTCATGTTCTCTCCCTTCAGAAGTAAATACATACCGGAAAACTACGGATTTGCGCTGGACAGGACTTTCCCATGTTCCCGGCCGGTACCGAAGTGGAGACCGGGATACCCGT
>JAWOBF010000129.1:0-17463 GCA_046498225.1 Candidatus Aegiribacteria sp. | reverse complement strand
ATCACATGAGTATTATTCCCTTCAGTAGTAAGTATCTGTAATTCCTGTATTTTACTGACTTTTTGAAAAGATATAAACAGAATGGAGGTAAAGTATCGATTTCACAACCATAGGAGGTAGATAATGCCCGCAAATCGCAGAATCCGGGTCTCTGTTGGGATAGTTATTCGAACCGAAAATGTGCCATATATGTGCCACGGGTCATAGCCCATCACGCATACACATATATACCTAAGTTCTTTTTATTAATAAGGATTTATGATCTACATTATATTGTGGTGGAGGCGAGATTCGAACCTCAAGGCGAAGCATCCATCCATTCCGAAGGTTACATTATATTTATAAATAGTAATAATATGCTGTATAAAGGTAAGAAAGGTTAGCCCGGTCTTGGTGGAGGCGGCGGGATTCGAACCCGCGTCCGGGAACAGGGACCTGTCGGCTCTACATGCTTAGGCCGGATTGCTCTCGTTTCGATTCGGCTCCGGTCGGCCTTGTCGAAACCAGCTTCCATTTAATCTCGCTGCTTACGCCTGAAAGCGGGGCTTCACAGCCAGCCCTCCGTCTTGCGCCCTACCCCCGGTAGGAAGGCAGCTCCCGGGGGGGACGGCCGTTCCTGTTTACGGAACGGCGTGCCGTAATTTATGCGGCAGTTGTTTCTATCCGCAGGATTTACGAGGTCGCGGACACCTCGGCATGCAACCGTCAGACCACTTCTGAGCCCGTCGATACCTGTCGCCCCCATGGTCTGTCACTTACCCAACAATTATGGGTACTATCCGGTTCCCGTCAACCCCCCCGGCGCCATTCGGGACTTGCCAAACGGCCTTCCATTAGTTATTGAATTGATTCTCAATGGAATCTGAATATAGAAATTAGGAGCCTGAATATGTCCTGGAAATGCGATATCTGTGGAAAAGGTCCATCCGTGGGAAACCGTGTAAGCCATTCCACCCGGCACACCAAGCACGTCTGGAAACCGAACCTTCAGACGGCCAGGATACTCCTGGACGGCAAAGTGAAGAAGGTGAAGGTCTGCACCGGCTGCCTGAGGTCCGGCAAGGTCCAGAAGGCCTGACAGCGGGCGGATTCAGTATCAGAAAAGCGGGGGCCTTCCGGTCCCCGCTTTTTCATATCCACTGTGGAAGCAGCCTGAAGGGTCATTCCTGGTCAGCTGCTTTTTCCTTGTCCTTCTTGCGGCTCTGGTTCATGGACATGGATGCATGATACTCCCGGGCCAGACGGGTGTGTCCGAAACCCATGTTGAGGAAGTTCCATTCGAAGGCGGTGTCCGGGTCTATCTCTTCCAGCACCCATCTTATGTTTATCCCGGCCTTCTTGAAGGCGGTGTTCCAGCCGACTCCCGTCAGTCTCTCCTCCAGGACCGCGCAAACCCTGTGATCACCCCTGGCAAGCAATGCCCTGATGTGGGCTTCCCTGGGGTCGCCGAACCATGCGCTGACCTTCCTGATGCTTCCGAAGCCCTTCCTGAGCTGGTCTATCCACTGCCTGAGGTCAGTTGGATTGGCCATGGGAGACCACTGGAAAGCGGTCCAGGGCTTGGGTATGAAGGGATTGACTATCACATCTATGGGAAGGTCCGTCCTGCTGCGGACATCGGCGACGAAATCCACGATGGAGGCCCTGTCGGCATCTGTCTCGAACGGAAGACCTACCATGAAATAGATCTTGACCTTCTCTGCGTCAGCGGAGTGTTTTTCCACGGACTCCAGCAGGCTCCTGTTCTTCAGCTTCTTGCCTATCACCCTCCGCAGGAAATCGTTACCCGTCTCCGGCGCCAGCGAAATGGATTTTTCGGTGATGCTTTTCTGGTTCATCTCACCGGTATATACCTGATCCTCGTACTTGTTGGAGCACAGTACCACATCCAGGTCCCTGTTCAACGCCGCCTTGATTATTCGGCGGATGTCCGGGTGTGACCTCGGAGAGCTGCCAAGAAGCGCCAGGGTCTTGACGCCGTCAAGCTCAACGATGACGTTCTCCAGCTCCTCCAGCTTGCATTCCCTGTAGGGCAGGCTGACGTATCCGGGCTGGCAGAACTTGCAGTTGAAGGGACAGCCCCTCGATATCTCCAGCATTGTCACGTCGCTGTTTATGCAGTCCGGTGAATGGATGAAGGATGTCAGCCCCATACCGTCGGAACCAGCCCACTGGCGCATGATGGAGCTAACCTTGCCTGGAATGTCATGTACCGACGGTATGTACATGCCGGGAAGGCCCGCAAGCCTCCTGAGAAGCTTCTTCTTTGACGCGCCCTGCGCTCCCAGGCTCTTTATGGTATCCAGCACCGGGCCGATGGAGGGCTCCGTCTCTCCTATAACGAAGGCGTCCATGAATTCAGCGAGGGGCATGGGATTGGCGGTTACTGTGGTGCCGGCGGCTATCAGCAGCGGCCATTTCTCGGACCGTTCAGAGGACCTGAGTCTGATGTCGGAAAGCCTCATCATCTCCAGGAGCCTTATATAGTCATCCTCGCTGGAGGGTGTGAAAAATATCAGATCGCACTGTTTTATGGACTTCCCGGTCTCCAGAGTCACAGATGGATAACCGTACCTGCTTCTCCAGTGATACTCGTCCGTCTCCGGGAAGAAAGCCCTCTCGCAGCATGTCTCCGGCCAGGAAGCCAGCTGCCTGAATGTGTTCTGGAATCTGAGAGATGACATCGTGGGTCCATACCTCATGGGGGAGGCAAGGACTATCTCAAAAATACCTCTGGCGGAAAACTCATTATCACAGATCTCATTATCCAAAAGCCTGCGGCGGCGTTCATCATAGTATTCGGCAGCAGGTTTTCTGCTCATAGGCGCTACCCTCCGTTCATAGATGCGGGTAATATAAGATAATGAAATCCATATCGCTAGAAGAACGTGCTATTTAATTGTATAGCATAGATTTGCAAAACCCTATACTGTGGCCGCTATCTCTTGAAGAAGGGAGGCTGCTTCTTTCTTTCCTCCTTTTCTCCCGTCCTGGGGGCACCCAGAATGAAGGGCATTCTTTCCCTGTCGCTGACATTCTCCGCGCTGCTCGATTTCAGCCTGTCGGAATACCTCAGGTCGATGGAATCCAGATCGGTGTCTTCCACCTCGCCGAACCCGGTGGCTATCACCGTAACCTTCAGCCTGTCTTCCATGCTCTCTACTATGCTGGTGCCAAGCGATACGTCGGCCTGCTCTCCCACCGCCTTCGTTACGATCTCCACCGCTTCGTGGAATTCGGCGAACTTCATTCCCGATGAAGCCTGAATGCTCACCAGAAGGGATTTCGCCCCTTCAATGGAGACATTCTCCAGAAGGGGGTCGGAGATGGCTCTGCTGGCTGCTTCCGAAGCCCTGTGCTCCCCGTTGCAGCAGCCGGTGCCCATCATGGCTCCCCCGCCTGTGGTTATGACCTTCTTGATATCCTGGAAATCCAGGTTCATCAGGCCCGGCGACGAGATGATGTTGGCTATTCCCTCCACAGCGTCCTTAAGTGTCCTGTTCCCCCTCTCGAACGCATCGGAAAGCGTCTCCTCATCTCCCGCTTCCCTGCGAAGGCTGTCGTTGGGAATGACTATCAGCGTATCCACCTCTTTCCTCAGCGCCGAGATGCCCTGCTCGGCCCTGTTCTTCTTGACCGCCCCCTCTATCTCGAAGGGCCTGGTCACCACTCCCACGGTTATGGCGCTGAGCTCCCTGGCTATCCTGGCCACTACCGGAGCCGCCCCGGTACCGGTTCCGCCACCCATTCCGGCGGCTATGAAGACCATGCTGCTGTCCTGAAGGCTTTCCACTATCTCGTCCCGGCTCTCCTCGGCAGAACTCTCGCCGGTCTCAACGTTACCACCGGCGCCCAGACCTCCTGTGAGTTTCGGTCCGAGCTGGACCTTCAGATCGGGCTCGCAGTTCTGCAGGGCCTGAAGGTCCGTGTTCATGGCTATGTACTCAACCCCGATTATGTCAGCGCTGAGCATCCTGTCTATGGCGTTGCAGCCGCACCCTCCGATACCGACCACGACTATTTTGGGTTTGCCGTGGTACTCCTCGGTGACATCCACTATCTGGAGTCTAGGTCCTTCCTCCTGAGGTAACATCATTCCTCCTTTTTTCCTCATCTCAGTTTCCTTATCCATCCTCTGATCCGCGTTACCGCTCTATCCAGCGGACCGTTCATTCTTATCTGCTCGAATTCATGCTCCTCCTCATGGGAAAGAAGCACCAGACCCACCGCGTTGGCGAACTCCGCGCTCTCGATCAGCGAGGATGACACGTCAACGCCTCCAGGCCTTCCAACCACAACCGGCAGCCCGATTATTCGGGAGGCGGCCTCCTCCAGCCCCTTCAGGTGGGAGGACCCTCCGGAAAGAACCACTCCCGCCGGCACATCCGATTCCTGAATTCCCGCCTGCCTGAGTTCGCAGAGTATCTCTCCCATCAGGCTGCCGATACTCCTGTAGGCTATTTCCTTCACAGCCTCCGCGGCCACGGGCACGGTACCCCGGCCTCCGAAGGTGCTGACGGTGACCTCCGCTGCGGCGGGCTTTCTGTCCCTGGACAGGTCCACGGTCTCCCTCTTGAGCTTCTCGGCTTCATGCCTGGGTATTCTCATCTGCTGAAGTGCGCGGGTAATCTCCTCACCGCCCATTGGTATCACCGCGAGATGGGCAAGGGCTCCGGAATGATAGACAGCCAGGTCGGTAGTGCTGGCCCCTATGTCCGCCAGGACCACTCCCATCTCCATCTCGTCGACCGTGAGCACTGACCTGGCGGATGCGGATGCCGCCGGATGAATGGAAATCACCCTGATTCCGGCGTCATGGAGCACCTGCTCCAGGTTGAGAACAGCGGTCCTGTCAGCTGTCACCATGTATATGTCGGCAGTGAGCCTTTCGGCCCGCAGTCCCACCGGCGGGCGGCGGAGCATGCTAGACCCGTCGATCGAGTAGCCGCATTTCTCCGTCCGCAGAACCATGGATTCCCGGGGAAGCTTTATGAGCTGTGCCGTCTCCATCGCGTCCTCGATATCCATCCATTCTATCTTCCCCGATACGAACTCGTCCTCCCGTTCCACGTTCACCGTTCCCCTTCCGGGAAATCCTCTGACGTGAGCTCCGCTGATGGAAACCGCGGCTTCGGTCACCTTCCAGGATGACAGGGACTCGGCCTCGGCGGTGGCCTGAGCTACAGCCCGTGACGCACCCGGAAGGTCCACTATCACGCCCTCGAGGACGCTGCCGGAGGTTGGCGACTGTCCGGCACCGGTAATGTGCAGTACACCATCCTCATCAACCTCGGCGATGACGCAGACCGCGCTCTCGCTGCCGATATCTATTCCGGCGAACATCTCCTGGGTCACTGAAGCTCCCTTCCATCCGAACAGGCGACAGAGGACCTCAGAACAGCCTGGCCACTGTATCTCATGTCCACCTCGCGGAGGTCGTCCACTTCGGCCAGTGATGGAGCCAGCACAGTGTACTCCGCCCATCTGCCCTCCAGGTCCTCGCTTCCCAGCAGCACCCGGCACCGTTCATTCACCAGTACCGATACACCTCTCTGTGTATAGTTCAACGTAAATTCTTCGCTTATCATCTCCTCGCCGCATAACCACTGCGCCAGTCTTTCCGATACGGACGGGGTCACCTGCGTCCACGCCTCCACCACCGGAAGGCTGTCGGAAATGAAGCGGTCCGGCAGGAACTCACCGGCGGAGGAAACGGCCACCCTTCCTGAGCTGTCACTTATCGTGAATGAAGGCCGGGATACCTTCAGCTCCAGGATAAGGGTCCTCAGGGGCGCCCTTCTCACCACGGCCGAGTCTATTCCCGGAATGGCCGACAGCTCCCGTTCCAGAAGATGGACGTCTATCTGCCAGATTGATCTGCCGAACAGGGGCTTCACGGCCTGGCAGACCACGGTCGAGTCAGCCCTTCGTATTCCCCGTACCCTGACTATGTCCAGGTCGAAGGCTCCTCCCCTTTCGAACCACCTGTAGCCCATGGCCAGGGCGAAGGCGCACAGACTGGCGACCAGAAGCACCCAGAAAGCACGATGTCCCCTCCCTTTCATGCTTCCACCCCGGCCAGCTGCCGGCAGTAGGAATCCACGCTGCCGGCACCCATGAAGATCACCACGTCGGCCCGTTTCCCTTCAAGCAGCTCCTTCAGCTCCCGCGGGGCGCAGGCCATGCTGTCCCCGCCGATCCTTTTCGCGGCCTCCACCACCAGGTCGCTCGTCACCCCCGGCAGCGGTTCTTCCCTGGCCGGGTATATGGGCAGGACCAGGGACCACGCGGCGCCGGCGAGCGCGCTGCCCATCTCCTCCGCCTGGGCGGCGGTCCTGGAGTAGAGATGAGGCTGGAAGATTACCCCCACCGTCCCCCGGGTTATCACCGACGCCGCCTGCAGAGCGGCCCTTATCTCGTCCGGATGGTGGGCGTAGTCCGAGACCAGCAGTGAGGAGCCGAAAGTTCCCACCTTCTCCAGCCGGCGGGAGACTCCGGGAAACGTTTCCAGGGCCTTCACCGACTCCCTGATGCCCACTCCCATCGAACCGGCCAGGGCGATGGAGGTCTCGGCATTTCTAAGGTTATGGCTTCCCGGAAGGGGCAGTGTACCCCTGTGACCTTCCACGGAATACTCCTGTTCCCATCCTCCATCCCGCACCGGTCTGCAGAACAGTTCACCTTCGGGACCGGTGGTCAGGACCTTTCTGCCTATCCTTTCCGCCCACACGGCCAGTTCTCTGTTGATGTGAGGAACTATCACAGTACCTCCGGGCCTGGTCATTTCCAGGAATATCCCGAAGGCCAGGGACAGAGCTTCCGGAGTCCCGTAGCACTCCAGGTGCTCTATGGCGAAGGATGTTACCGCGGCGGATTCAGGTTTCAGCCTGAGGAAGGTCCGATCGTACTCGTCCGCCTCCACCACGGCTATGTCGGAACCCGGCCGGAAATTCCCGTCCCATGCGGTAACATGTCCACCCACCATTACCGTGGGATCCAGCCCGCATTCCTGCAGGATCCAGCCGGTCATTGCGGTGGCCGTGGTCTTTCCATGAGCTCCGGCCACTGCCAGAAGCCGTGAACCGTTCGCCAGCCCGGCAAGAGCTTCGCTCCTGCGCAGCACCCGCCTTCCGGAGCGCCTTGCGGCCTCCAGCTCCGGATGGTCTGCGGGGACCGCGGCGGTATGGACCACCACATCCGCGTTCTCTGCATGGGAAGGATGATGCCCCTGAAATACCTCTATACCGGCCTTCTTCAGTTCACCGACGTTATTCCCGGGGTCTCTGTCACAGCCGCTGACAGCGTATCCCAGCTCCGCGTACCAGAGCGCCAGGGAACTCATCCCGCTGCCGCAAATTCCCACGAAGTGGACTCTTTCAGCCATTCATGACCCCCTCTCCCGAACCCATTTCGGCCAGTTTCCCGGCTATGATGAAAGCGGGGTTCTCCTCCATCATGGTCTTCAGCTTCTTCCTCATTCCCTCGAGTTTATCGGGACGGGCAAGCAGAAGGGAAACCTGTTTCCACAGTTCCTTTCCGGTTGTTGAATTCTGGTCCGCCATCAGGGCTCCACCCCCCCGTACGATCTCCCGGGCGTTCCCTCGCTGGTGGTCATCGGCGGCAAATGGATAGGGGACGTAGACCGAAGGCAGCCTGAACCAGGTCAGTTCGGCAACCGTCATGGCGCCGGAGCGGGCCACCGCCACGTCCGCCGCCGAATAGAGGAGTGCGGGATCATCTATGAAATCGAATATCTTCACTCGGTGAATTCCGGAAGAGAGGCCGCGCACCCTCTCCAGGTCCCTGGAGCCGCACTGAAGGAGCAGGTGCACGCCTTCCGGCACCTCCAGGGCCATATCGTTCAATGCCCTGGCGCCCTGGCTCCCGCCCAGGAAAAGCACTACCGGGGCCTTCTTGGGTATGCCCAGTTCCGTCCTGGCACGGGACCTATCGTAGCGCTTCATGGAGGACCTGACGGGGTTGCCGGTATAGACGGCTTCCCCGCCGAACCTGTCGGAAGCCGAACGGAAACCGGTCATCACCAGGTCCGCGAAGCGGGACGCCACCCGGTTGGCCCTGCCGGGTACGCTGTTGGATTCATGTATGGCAGATGGTATCCCCAGGCTCCCGGCCGCCAGGATGGGGAAGAAGGATGGATACCCGCCGGTGGCGAAAAGTACGTCGGGACCTATCCTCCCCAGAAGTCTTCTAGCCGCGGCGTACTCGCGCACCGCCCTGAACGGGAAAAAAACCATATCGGTGAGTCCGCGGTCGATCCTCGGGGGGCGCATGACATGTACCGCCTCGCCGTACGGGGCGTACATCCGGCTGTCCACCGGCCGCGGAGTTGAGATGAAAGTGATATCCGTCCCGGGCCTGATCTCCCTGAACGCTTCCGCCACGGCGATGGCTGGACTGATGTGCCCGCCGGTTCCTCCGCCAGCTATGGTAAGTCTCATTTCTCCAGCCCCTCCCTTGCCACCCTGGAAACTATTCCCAGGCTGCCCAGCGTCACTATCAGGTTGGACCCGCCCCATGAGACCAGGGGAAGCGGCATTCCGGTGGAGGGAAATATCCTGGTCACCACGGCGATGTGAATGAACATGCCGATGGCTATGGATGACATCAGGCCTCCCGCCACCAGGTAGCCGAAGAGGTTATCGGCCTTTTCCGCTATCACCCACCCGGACATCAAAAGGAAGAACAGGAGCACGAGTATCAGCACAACGCCCAGAAAACCGGTCTCCTCCCCTATCACGGCGAGGATGTAATCGGAGAAGGCCTCCGGCAGGAAACCCCGCTGCTGCCTTCCCCTGCCGATGCCCCTGCCCATCAGGCCCCCGCTCCCCAGAGCTATGCATGCCTGCTCCGGCTGGTAGTTGGATGCCTCCGCCGCCTCCTCGGGAGAGAACCAGCTGGCCAGCCTGTCCCTCCGGTACTCGGAGGAGAAGACCACCACGGTGGCGAAGGCCAGCATTATAAGGAGCAGGACCAGAATATCCATGAACCTGGCCTCGGCCAGGAACAGCATCACCAGCATCACCAGAAGAATGTACATGCCGCCCGCGAAGTCCGGCTGAAACGCCACCAGGGTGGCGGGAACCAGCGCTGTCAATGCCAGCCACGTTACACCTGGACCTGTCCTGGCGCGGATCGCACCGGTGGACAGGAGTGAGGCGGCCAGTATGACATAGGCGGCCCTGGCCAGTTCCGAGGGCATGACGCTGAACCCGCCGGGCAGGAACAGCCATCTGGCGGAACCGTTCAGCACGGGTACCCACGGGGAACCTCTGAGTAGAAGCACAGCCGCCAGCAGAACGAGTGAGATGCCGTAGAGGAAGGGCGCGGACTTCTTCAGCAGCTGCTGAGGAACCGTGTACAGGAGCAGTCCCGCCACAACACCCATGATTATCTTCCTTATATGGGGCACCAGAAACAGAGTGCTGGATTCGGACCCGGAGAGCAGCAGCGACTTGAAGGAGCTGGCGGTAAACACCGCCAGCGCCCCGAACACGAGCAGGAGCGCCGCCGATATCAGCATCACCTTTCTAGCTCCGGCCGGTCTGAGGTTCCTCACTTCAGCTCCTTCACCAGTTTCCTGTAATGCTCTCCCCGTTCCTCGAAGTTCGAGTACTGATCGAAGCTGGCGCACCCCGGGGACAGGAGGACCACGTCACCCGGTTCCGCTTCGCGCCTGGCCCTGGCCACAGCCTCCTCCATGCCGCCCTCGCGCCAGAGGGGGGCCGTTCCGGACCAGCTGTCGAAAAGTTCTTCCGAAGCTTCGCCGATCAGTATCAGACCCTTCACCCGTTCACTTATCAGAGGCCGCAGATGCCTGTAATCGGTATCCTTGGCCAGACCGCCCGCGATGAGTATCACCGGGCGGTTGAAACTTTCAAGGGCGACTTTCAGCGAGTCGGGATTGGTGGACTTGGAATCGTTGATGAACGAGACGCCTTCCAGCTCCCTTATCCACTCTATCCGGTGGGGTACTCCGGGGAACGTTGACAGCCCCTCCACCATCCGGTCGGGTTCCAGCCCCTCCTTCGCAGCCAGACATACCACGACCAGAGCGTTGGACAGGTTATGCTCACCGGGAAGGGACAGACCTTCGGTATCCATGACCCTGGTCAACCCGAAGGCGCCGGAGAGGTAGATCCCGCCATTCTCGACGAACGCTCCGGTCTCCACCCTCTCACCGATGCCGAAGTGCCATTCCAGTCCGGAGGTCCTTCCGAACAATGGGACCGAGCCGGGATCGTCCCTGTTAAGCACCAGCACGTCATCATCATGCTGGTTCATGAAGATCCTGGCCTTGGCGTTCAGGTACCCGGTTATACTGCCGTGCCTCTGCAGATGGTCCGGCGTAATGTTCAGTATCGCTGCGCCGGAGGGTCGGAAGGTCTCCACCGTCTGAAGCTGGTAGCTGCTGACCTCCAGTGAAACCACGTCGGCTTCAGGTCGCTCCATGACCGCGGTACTGTAAGGGTAACCGGTGTTCCCGGCGGCAACGGAGTCCAGCCCGGCCCTGCGCAGGGTCCAGGCCAGCCACTCCGCCGTAGTGGTCTTCCCGTTGGATCCGGTGACGGTCAGCACGGGAATGTCAGAATTCCGGAAGGCCAGCTCGATCTCACCTATCACAGGAATTCCCAGTTCACCGGCCGCCGCGGGAACAGCTGAGCGGGGATCCACACCGGGGCTGATGACAATCCCGTCGAGGTCCTCCAGGGATTCCAGAATCCCCTCGTCGCCTGTTACTGTCGCGTGGCAGTCACCGCATTCGGCCACACTCGGGCCGCTGTCCAGTCCCAGTACGGTGAAACCCCTCCGCTTAAGCAGGGCGGCTGCGGCCCTGCCGCTCCTTCCGAGCCCCATAACTCCTATGCGCTTGTCTCCGTCAGTCCAGTAGCCCATTTTCACCTTATCTTGAGTGTGGTCAGTCCCAGCAGACCCAGTATGGCCGCGATAATCCAGAACCTCACCACCACTTTGCTCTCCCTCCACCCCATCAGTTCGAAATGGTGGTGGATGGGCGCCATTCGAAACACTCTTCTGCCGGTCCTCTTGTACCAGCCCACCTGAAGGATCACGCTCAGCACCTCCGCCACGAACACCCCTCCCACCAGGAATAGAAGCAGTTCATTCCTGGTGACCACCGCCATGGACCCTATAGCTCCCCCCAGCGCCAGGGAACCGGTATCGCCCATGAATACCGCGGCAGGCGGGGCGTTGAACCACAGAAAACCCAGACAGGCACCGGCCATGGCCCCGGCGAAGACGAGCACCTCTCCCACGCCGGGGAGGTAGGAGAACTGGAGATAGCCGGCGAAATTGACGTTTCCCAGAAGGTATGCCATTGCGGCAAAGGTAAGTATCGATATCAGGCTTACTCCCGTAGCCAGCCCGTCCAGACCGTCGGTGAGGTTTACCGCGTTGGCCGTCCCGGCCAGGACAACCGCCACGAAGAGAATGTAAAGCAGTCCCAGGTCCACCCTGATGCTCTTGAAGAACGGGACCGTGGTCTCAGTGGACCTGATGTCTATGCCCTGGGAAGAATCAAGGTCGATGGTCCTTACAGATGGAAAGACGGCGGGGTCCGCATCCGCCTGTCCCGGAAGCACCGGGCTGAAGCAGAGCCAGACACCCATGGCAATTCCCAGCACGAACTGACCGGCCAGCTTGTACCTGCCCACCAGACCCTTAGAGCAGTGCCTCACCACTTTGAGATAATCGTCCAGCAGGCCTATCAGACCCATCCATATGGTAGATATCAGCACCACCATCAGAAGATGGTTGTCCAGCCTGCCCCAGATCAGCACCGGCAGCAGCACCGATATGAGTATCAGCAGTCCGCCCATGGTGGGGGTGCCCTCCTTGCTGAGATGGGTCCGGGGCCCGTCATCCCTCACCGTCTGCCCTATCTGATGCTTTCGAAGAAAGCGTATAACCGCGGGGCCGGCCAGGAAGGCCACGAGAAGAGCGGTGAAGGTGGCCCCTGCAGCTCTGAAAGTTATGTAGCCGAACAGGTTGAAGAAAGTTGAAGTCTCCCTCAGCGGATACAGGATCCAGTAAAGCATCAGTCCACCTCTTCCAGGGCTCTGACCAGCCGGCCCAGTTCCATCGCGTTCGATCCCTTCACCAGTACGGTGCAGGGCCGGGGAGCTCTCTCCCTCAGCGCCGTCAGGGCCTCCCGCCAGTCGGCGGCTGTCACGGCGCCGGTGAGCCCCGTCTTCTCCAGCTGCGAGGCGTAGATGCTCCCTGTGAGTATCAGCAGGTCCAGACCAATCTCCTCTGCCCTCATCAGCACTTCCCTGTGGTACTCCGGCGCCCTTTCCCCCAGTTCGTACATGTCGCCCAGAACAGCGGCCCTGTTTCCCTCAGCGGTGCCCAGGACGTCAAGGCAAACCAGGGTCGAGTCGGGGTTGGCGTTGTAGCTCTCGTCCAGTATCACCAGTCCATCCGTCCTCAGGATGCGTCCTCTGCCCCCGGAGGGGGACAGTCCCTCCATGGCCCGTACCGCGTCTTCCGGATTCACGCCCAGCCTTTGACCCATCAGGGCTGCGGCCATGGCGTTGACGCAGTTGTGACGGCCGCTGAGTGCCAGCCTCATTCCAATGTTCCAGGGTTCAAGAACACATGAGCCGCAGTCATCGATATCCAGCCATACATCCCCTCCGGGCCCGAAACTGCTGATATCGAGGCCCCGCTCTTCCGCGGTCCTGCTCAGGATATCCTCCCCTTCGGGTATCACGCAGAAACCTCCGGGAGCCGTGGTCCTTATGACCTCGGCCTTTGCTCTTGCCACACCGTCTACCGATGTGAAGAATTCCATGTGGGCTCTGCCTATGTTGGTTATCAGGCAGTGGTGGGGCCTGGAAACCCCTCCCAGCACCAGAAGCTCCCCGGCGTGGTTCATTCCCATCTCCAGGACCATCAGGTCGGCATCCTTCTCCGGCGCGTTGAGAAGCACCAGTGGCAGGCCGATATGATTGTTCAGGTTCCCGGTGGTACCGTATACGGTGTACCGGCACTCGAGGGCGGAGATCAGGAGTCTCCTGGTGGTCGTCTTGCCGCTGGAACCGGTTATGGCTACTACCTTCGACCCTATGGTGCCACGTTTCCATTCCGCGGCGTCCAGAAGCGCTTTCTCCACGCTCTGAACGACAACCGTATCCCGGCGGCGCTCCCCGCGGGAAACCACTGCCATGCCGTCTTTCCGCAGGACATCGTCAACGAAGGCATGTCCGTCTGTATGGATCCCTTCCAGGGCGAAGAAGAGAGATCCCTTCCCGGCTTTTCTGGAGTCGATGACACAATCCGCAACCACCCTCTGGGCGCTTTCCGGGGAGACCCATCCACCGGTGGCCCTTGCCACGTCTCCCAGGCGCATCATTCCATCACCTCTCTGAGAGCGGCGGCCGCCTCTTCACGGTCATCGAAATGTATCTTCTTCCGCCCCAGTATCTGGTAGTCCTCGTGACCCTTCCCGGCGATTATCACCACATCGCCGCCGCGGGCGGCCCTGATCGCCCTTCGTATGGCCGTCCTCCTGTCCGCCTCGACGACAACCCTTCCGGTGACATCCGGGGAAAAACCCGCCATTATCTGGTTTATGATATCTTCGGGGTCCTCGGTCCTGGGATTGTCGCTGGTCACTATCACCACATCAGCCAGCTCTCCCGCTATTCTTCCCATGACGGGACGCTTGGCCGAGTCCCTGTCCCCCCCGGCTCCGAATACCGCTATGACCCTGTTCTTCGTCACCGCCGACGCCTGCTGCAGCACGTTCCGCAGAGCGTCGGGCGTATGGGCGTAATCCACCGCCACCAGGAAATCCTGTCCCAGGTCCACCGGCTGGAACCTTCCGGGAACGCCTGGAAAATCCTTCAGGGACGCCGCGGCCTCCCGCGGGTCGACGCCTCTCTCGACGGCAGCGGCCAGCGCGCCGGCCGCGTTGAAGACGTTGAACCTTCCCGGAACTCCCACGCGCACCGGAACTGCGGAACCCCGGCAGTGAAGATGGAAGGATATCCCGCCCAGGGATGCCTCGATGCCGGTAATCCGGTAGTCGTCACATTCCCGGAGACCGAAGGTCAGGGCACCGTCCACATCGGGAAAACCGCTGGAGTAGGTTCCCACTATCGAACTGCCTCCGGTTTTGAGCAGATCGAAAAGGTGAAGCTTGCATTCCAGGTACTCCCGCATGTCCGAATGGTAATCAAGGTGGTCCTGGCTGATGTTGGTGAACACCGCCGCGTCGAATTCCACGCTGTCCACCCGCTTCAGCGAAAGGGCATGGCTGGACACTTCCATGACGCAGCATTCGTCGCCCGCTTCCACCATGCGTCTCATCATGCCGGCCACTTCCAGGGCTCCCGGCGTGGTCATGGTCGCCCCCACCTCCCGGCCGCCCACAATGTGTCCGATGGTTCCCATCAGCCCCGTTCGCGTGCCTGTTTTCTCCATTATCCACCGAAGCATCCTGGCCGTGGATGTCTTGCCGTTGGTGCCGGTTATTCCGAAGGTGACCAGCTCATTCCACGGACTGCTGTAGAACGCGGCAGATATCAGCGACAGCAGTTCCCTGTTATCCCCATCGGGATTGATCAGAACCCTGGGGTCATCCGTGACCGGGCTTTCCGCCACCACCGCGGCGGCACCGTTCGTGATTGCCTGGTCCACGAAAAGGTGGCCGTCGGTGACGAATCCCCTTACGGCCACGAAAAGGCTTCCGGGACCGGCCTGCCTAGAATCCTCCACTACGGAATCTATCTCCACTCCGGCCAGCTCCTCTGGAATGCTGACGCCGGTGCCACTCAGAACCTTCCTCAGTTTCATTCGAATACACCCGCCATCATGTCGGGGTCGCTGCCGGGGGCGCCCAGCGCCAGGCCTGGTTCCACCGAGATTATCCTGGTTGCCATTCTGGAGAAGACCGGCGCGGCGGAGGCGCTTCCCCACCGGTAATCGTACTCCGGCCCGTCTATAACCACCGCCAGGACCAGACTGGGATTTTCCGCGGGTATCATTCCCACGAAGGCGCTGAGATACTCGGACTCACCGCTGAGCCTCTCTGCCGTCCCCGTCTTGCCGCCCACGGCTACCCCGGCAACAGCGGCGCTGCCGCCGGTACCCTCCTCCACAACCGCCCTGAGGGTGCGGCGAACGATGGACGCCGTTTCGGGAGAGAGGGGATGGGACCTGGCTATTGAGGTCTCCATCAACCAGTCGTCGCCCTGTCGCGTAGCCTCGAGGAGCCTGGGGTAAAAAAGTGTCCCCCCGTTGGCTATCACGCTGTAGGCCATGGCCAGCTGAAGGGGTGTTACCGTAACCTCCTGGCCGATGGCTATCTGGGCGGACGAGACCCCGGACCACCCGCTGTTCCCGGGACGCGGGAGAATTCCACGCGATTCGTTGGGGTATTCCACCATGCTCTTCAGGCCGAAACCGAACAGGCCGCAGTATCTGACGAGGGTTGAATCCGTGAGGGCCCGGGACAGGAGCACCGTACCCACGTTGCTGGAGTTGATGATTATATCGTCCCTGTTCAGGACACCCAGCCTGTGGGCATCGGATATACTGTCCCCCGCCACGTCGATGTATCCGTCGCTGCAGTTGAAGGTCTCCTCTTCACCTATGAGACCCTCCTCTATGCAGGCCGCGTAGGTGACCACCTTGAACGTCGAGCCTGGCTCGTGATAACCCTGAAAGCAGTGGTTGATGGCCAGGGCACCGTTGTCCGCCCTGACCGGAACGCTGCCTGCGGCCAGTATCTCTCCGCTGGACGGGTCCACGAGCACGGCGGCTGCCCACAGTCCACCGTAACTGTCCAGCGCGTCCTCCAGTTCCTCCATGACTATGCACTGGAACCTGGCGTCCAGCGTGAGCATGATGTCCCGGCCGTCCGCAGCCTGAGTGTTCGCTGCGTCCGGGTCGATGAGATTGTACCTTCCCGTCGCGCTCTTCTCAATGTAGAGCCTGCCGTCGCTTCCGCTGAGGTCCCGGTCGAACCAGTACTCGATCCCCTCTGAGCCGGCATCCGTAAAGCGTCCAAGGATCCCGGAAGCCTGATCTCCCATGGGATAGGTCCTCTGCTGCTTCAGAGAGACGCTCACACCCCGGGGGAGACCGGAGTTCATGATCTCCATGGCCTGTTCGAATGGAACGTCCCTGGCCAGTATCTGATTGCCCGAGTTGGACAGGCAGCCGGGCTCCACCAGGGCTGAACCCTCCAGGTCATATATCAGGCTGTCTATCGCCGGTCCTTCCCCCTCCGGGACATGGGGCCAGTAGACCTGGAAGGTGGCAACCGTTCTGTTGCCCGCCAGAAGGTAGCCGTTCCTGTCCAGTATCCTGCCCCTCCTCGCCTCAACATCGATAAGCGTGGTATGCTGCATGCTGGCTGTTCTGGCGTAGTGTTCCCTGTGAACTATCTGAATGTTCGCCAGTCTGCCGGTGACCATGATGAAACCGATGGATGCGCATATCATGATAACTTTAAGCCTGGCGGAACGCCTCTCCGGTGATATCTCACTGCTCCATGCAGACATAGATCTCACCCCCCTCTGGCGTGCCGTCAGGATGGAACACGGATATCCGTTCCAGGGGAACCGGCGCCAGCCCCAGTTCCAGACCCACTTTCTGGAGCCTGGCGGGACTCATGAGGGCAGCCCGCTCCACCAGAAGCTCGTCCCTCTGCCAGGTCAGCTGACGGCTGAGTTCGGCCAGGTTCCTGTACCGCATGGCCAGTATCAGCCTCCAGTTGTATATGCCGGCCTCCAGTATGAGCAGAAGAAGCAGAGCTCCCACCACCACCGCGATCGTCCTTCGAACGCCAGTCCTCATGACCTTACGCCCATTCGAAGTCTCGCCGGCCTGGCCCTGCTGTTGGCCCGTATCTCCTCCTCCGTCGGGACCAGCCATTTGGGGGAATGCTGGCGGTAGGAGGGATCATCCCGGAACAGCATCTTGATCCTTCTGTCCTCCAGGGAATGGAAGGTTATGAAGGCAATTCTGGCGCCCGGTTCGGTCCAGCCGTGAAGCTCCGACAGAAGAGTGTCCAGCTGTTCCATTTCCCTGTTCACCGCAATCCTCAGGGCCTGGAAAACCCTTGAAAGCAGCTTCATGGAAGCCCCCCGGACGGAACCGGCGATAACGTCAGCCAGTTCACGGCAGCTCCCCAGGGGTCTTGCCCCGACTATGGCCCCGGCTATCCTTCTGCTTCTTCCCTCCTGGCCGAACCTGTAGATGATGTCCGCTATCTCCTTCTCCGTTAGCCTGTTCAGGAGTTCCGCCGCGGTCTCTCCCTTCGTGTCGTCGAATCTCATGTCCAGCGGGCTGTCATGACGGTAGGAGAATCCTCTCGACGGGTCATCCAGCTGCAGTGACGAAAGTCCAAGGTCGAACAGTGCGGCTGACGCCTGTCCCAGTCCCATCTCTTCCACCATTCCGGGTATTCCGGTG
>JAWOBF010000099.1:0-5467 GCA_046498225.1 Candidatus Aegiribacteria sp. | reverse complement strand
TTGTTGGCTCCGAAGAAAAGGTAAGACCACAGTGCGTTCAGGGCCAGCTGAGCCATGAACAGGTACACCGCAGTGGAGAACCCCTGCTCCTTCCATACAAGCCACACGGCGATACCCATGAGGATGTAGAGAACGGTCCATACAGGGCCGAAGACCCATCCCGGAGGATTGAACGATGGCTTCGCGAGGCTGCCGTACCACTCCCCCGGAGGGAACCGGGAGCCGATGAAACCCGCCGACAGCGAGATGAGCACCCATATAGCCAGAACTATCCATGCCTTCATGAAGCGCCCCCTTTCAACGGGGTCGGACTTGACTTGCGCATACCTGTGACAGAAATATTATCAAATAATCCATACTTCCGCAAACCTTCGATCCGGCATCCTCCCGTCTCTTTTGCTTTATCCGCTCATCCTGTATTTTCTAAGCAATGAACATTCATCCATGCCAAAAAGGAGTCTATCATGCTCGGTACAATTCTGGTTCTGTTCGCGGCCGGTATTCCCTCGGAGGACGGGACGGCGGCCTTCGACCACCAGACCTTTGACTCCGGAAGCGGGGTTACCGCCGACCGGGTGATGCCGTTCTACGCCAGCCTGGACGCGGATACCGTTGTGGACATCGATCCGGGAGTGCTTCCCGAGGGCGATTATCTGATGGACATCGCATTCACCACCGATGGGGCGAAGGTTCTCGTGTGCAACTACATGACCGAGAATGTCACCGTGATCGACGTGGCCACCATGACAATTGACACCACGGTGGCAGGGGACGGCTATCCGGGAGGCATAGCCTGCTCGGACGAATACGCCGTTGTCGCCCTGCCATTCTCCGACATGATAGCCGTTTACGATCTGCTTGACGGTTCCCTTGCGGCCTCCTTCCCGTGCGGTGAGCAGCCCTGGGAGATACGCGTGAGCGACGACGGCGGCTACGCCTATGTAAGCTGCGACATAGACGACGTGTGCGAGGTCATCAACCTGGGCACGCTCACCCACGAGATGACCATTACGGACTTTCCCGTGTGGCTGGCTTCCTACGGCTGGGGGAGTGAATCCAACCGTTTCTACACGAAGTTCTCGGGTTTCGAGATACTTCCCGGCGGGAGTCATATCGCTGTGGGGGATGGAGAGAGTTCACTGCTTTTCATCAATACATCCACCGGGGCCGTGGATCATGTTCTGCCGGTGCCGGACTGCGCCAACGTAGCCCTTTCAGGCGACGGCGGCCATCTCGTGGCCCTCAGCACTTCCAGCCCAGTGGCCCTGACACTGGTAGACCTCTCCGGTTTCACCGTCGAGACCACTGTGGAGATAGCCGGATACACCTCCGGAATGACCACGGAGATTGCCGTGAACCAGGACGGTGCCAAGGCCTACATCTCCACCAGCGGCAACACCAGCCATCTCGTCCGCTTTCTCACCGGGGACGCGGTCACGTTCAGCAGTACCTATTCGGCCTTCTGGGTCGGAGTATCCCCCGACCACAGCCTGGCCGTCAGCGGCCAGTTCAGATATTCCATCATCGATTTCGAATCGGAGACCATGGTGGCCCAGCACCAGGGCAACAGCCAGTACATCGGCGCTGTCTCTCCGGTGGAGAACCTGTCCGCCAGCTACGCTCCCACTTCACATGAGGGGGTATACTTCTATTCCTTCGACGGCTCCTCCGTCAGCTACCTGGGCGATGTGATGTCGGGCTCTCCCGTGGAGGGGGACGGGCCCAGGCGGGCGGCAATATCGCCGGACGGAACAGTGGCCGTGGTTTCCAACACCATGTCGGACAACGTGAGCGTAGTGGACATGAACACGCTTGAAGTGACCGCGGTGCTGGAGGTGGGCGACCGGGTGCAGGACGCGGCCATAACCTCCGACTCGAAATGGGCGGTGGTATGCGGTTTCAACTCCAACTCGGTGAAGATACTGGACCTCGATACCGGCGCCATCGTGGCCGACGTCCCCACCGGCACCAGGTCCGGCGTGGTCTCCATCACTCCCGATGACGCCTACGCCTACGTGGGCAACATCTCCTCCAACTCAGTCTCGGTGGTTCAGCTGGACGGGGCTTCCAGCACGGAGGTGGCCGAGATACCCTGCGGCGTCATAGGCGTAGTATGGGCGGCCTGCGGGGTCTCCAGCGACGTGCGGGTGAGCCCCACCGGTGAATACTGCCTGGTTGCGGCTTCCTTCGACGACAGGGTGAAGGTAATAGATACCGCCACCAATGCCATAGTGGCGGACCTGGCGGTGGGAGACTTCCCTCTGCAGATAGCGTTCAACGGCGACGGCTCTCGGGCACTTGTGAGCAATTACATGGGAGACAGCTACTCCCTTATCGACGTGGACGGGTCCTCATCCTCCGTTCTGGGCACCTGGGCGGCCGGGGACGGCCCTCTGCGCCTGGACTACGACGCCGCCACGGACATGTTCGCGCTGGGACTCTATTCCGACCGGGCTGTAAAGATGGTGGACCCCGCCACCGGCGGCGTCACGGCCACCTACAGTTACGCCGGCTCCGGCGCCGTCATCGACCTGGACTTCACCGCGGACGGTTCACGCCTGGTCCTGACGGGTCCCGGTACGGGAACCCCATGCAGGATGCACAGGGACGGCGAGTACGAGGACCTCTCGGGCAGCGCCGTTTTCTTCGACTTCTGTCAGGCTACCGGGACGGTTCTGGCGCCGGTGCCCGGACCGGACTTCGCCATATATCTCAACTACGGTTCCCTGGGTATCGAGGGCGGCGGAATATTCCCGGCGGACATGCCGGCCCTCGGCCTGTCTCCCAATCCGGGAGCCGGGAGCTTCACTTTCAGGGTTCATCTTCCGGAAGCCTGCGAAATCGAGCTCTCGGTGTACGACCTCAACGGAAGGATGGTATCGAACCTGTCATCGGGTTCATTTGCCGGCGGGGAACATGTTTTCGACCGGGAGCTGTCCCTGCCCGACGGGGTTTACGCGGTAAGGCTGGAAGCCGGGGGAAAAGTGGTCTCGAGGCTGCTGACCGTCTGCGGACCGGGAGGGCGGAACTAGAAGGTATGACCCGCCGCCGGCTGTTCTTCGAGACCGGGCTCAGAAGGCCTCGGGGGCGAACCTGTCCGTCAGCTTCAGGAATCGCCTGAGTTCGCCGGACCTCTGAACGTAGGGAACGCCTGTCATTCCCGACGCCAGCTCAAGTGAGCCGAAGCCGGTCCTGTAGCGCAGGACTTCCTCCCTAAGACGGTTGCTGTCCAGGTACCGGACCGCATACCCGCCATACCGGTCGGGCCGGCAACCGGTGATTATCAGGGAGTGAGCGTCTATTCCCGGTGTCTGGAACTTGACGTAGACCAGGCCCCTGGCGGAACACTCAGCGTATATCCTGTCCATAAGCGTCTTCATGCGGCAGGGCCCGGTATCCGATGCTCCCGCGAGGCCGTTTATCCATGCGAGGAAGACCAGCCCCTCCAGCAGCTGACGCCTTTCAAGCGTTCTCCTGATGTCCCTCTCATACTCCGCGGAGAATTCCCTCAGACATTCATAACCTGGAATGGCCACTATTCTGTCTGCTTTCATGAGCGATGAGATGATATCCCGAGCCCGGGCGCGTCCGGGCCTCGGACGGTCCGGAAGGAAGAAGGCCAGGTAAAGGGCTGCCCGGGTGAACCGGGAATGCCACCAGCATACGCCTTTTCCCAGAAGGCCGCCGGAGTTGGTGAAGCTGAGCAGGTTAGGATTGACCCCGCCGCCTGGAGGGTTCGCCGCCAGGCCTCTGACGTAGTCCGGTTTTCCCGCGCATTCCGCGTACTCCCTTATGGAAGACGCCGCGGGACGCCATTCGGCCATATTCCCCTTCCCTCCTGTTCAGGGTCGACAATTACTTAATATCATGACTTTTCGTTACATGTGTGACCGGCCTGAAGGGTTCCGGGCCGGATGGAGATGGGGGGAGATGGAAGAAATGAAGATGGAGGGCGCCGCGGGGGCGCCCTCCGGAATTGAAGTTATTCAGTGGCAGACGCCGCAGGGGCTTTCTACGTTTCCATGCCTGTCTCGACAGTGTTCTTCCACGGCCTCATGCTCGTCTTCGCAGCCTTCGCAGTCGCCCTCGCAGTCGCCTTCGCAGTCCTCGCAGCCGTGGCCGGCTTCGCAGTCATCGCAGTCTCCTGTGCAGCCTTCGGTCTCGCCGCCGCAGCAGCAGCCGTCTTCGGAGTATTCTCCGTGATGGCCGCCCGGTGCTTCCGGGCACTCTCCGGACACGGAGATGGCAAGAACTCCCGTAACAGCTATGGCCAGCAGTATGAATATCAGCTTCCTCATTACCTGTCCTCTTCCTTGTCGTTGCAGGGGTGGCACTTTTCAGTTCCGTGGCACTCGCGTACCTGTTCGGGAGAGCAGTCCCCCGGTTCGCCCTTCAGTTTTTCCGGTTTCTGGCATTTTTTGCTGCTTCCGCACATTCTGCACTTCCTTTCTTTTCGCATTCGGGTTTCTTTACTGTTGCACTTTTATTGTTCAACGTATCGAGGAGCTCCAGCCCGCTGCGGAGCTTCTCCCTGTTGAGGCTGTAATGTGTGTAGTATCCGTCCCTCTCCGATGATACCAGGCCGCTTAGGTGAAGTATCCTCAGGTGCTGGGACACAGCGCTCTGGGAGATGCCCAGGCTGCTCGCCAGCGCGTTGACGCAGAGGGATTCGCACTCCATGAGAAGGGTGACTATTCTCAGCCTGCTCTCGACCCCGAGAACGCTCATGAGTTCCGCCAGTTCCTTCAGAGAAGCTTCGTCCATCACGCCTCCTTTTCAGTGTTTAAGTATCTACTAATATAATTCAATACTGTCAATGGTCCCGGAGGGGTCGGGCTTAAAGAGCAGAGCCGGACTCAAGAAGGAGCAGTTTACGCGACATGGTGCGGCCAGCAGCTTCCAGCCGGCAGAAGTAGACGCCGCCCGCGGCCCGTTCACCGGTGTCATTCTTCCCATCCCACACGATGCTGCGGCTGCCGGCTTCCATGGGCCGGTCCACCAGTGTCCTTACCACTCTTCCCTGGATACTGTATATCCTTATTCTCACCCGGCCGGGGGCAGGCACCTCATAGCTCAGAGCGGTACTGCTGAAGAAGGGATTGGGGCGGCCTTCGCCGAGCATGAAACCGGAGGGTACAGCGGGGTTCTGCTCCACTGCGGTCTGGTCAGGGGCAAATCTCAGAAGCCAGGCGTCATGCAGGCCCGCTCCGAAGGACAGGGTGTGGCCGGTTACGATATAGCCGGAATCCGTTGTCTTCTGAATTGAGTACGCAACATCGGAGGATGAACCACCGTAAGTGGAATGCCATTCCTGGTTGCCTTCCGTGTCCGTTCGGACCAGCCAGAGATCCTCACTGCCCGCGCCGTAGGAAAGGGTATAGCCGGCCACGGTATATCCTCCGTCCTCCGTCTGCACCACGGAGTTGCCGTAATCCCTTCCAGTTCCTCCGAAGGCCTTCATCCATTC
>JAWOBF010000039.1:0-9633 GCA_046498225.1 Candidatus Aegiribacteria sp. | reverse complement strand
AACGCGGTGAAGATAATGGAGGAGCACCAGGAAGGCCTGCCCGACAGAAGAGCATGGTGCTTCAGGGAGCTGGGAAGGGTGCATGACCGTCTGGGTGATTACGACCTTGCCCTGGAATACTACGATAAAGCGCTGGAAACGTCTTCGGATTTTGAAATCACGGCCGATGTTTCGCTGATGAAAGCGGATATACGATACACGCAGGGCCACGTGGACGACTCCCTGGCCATGCTGGATGAAATAGAGGGCGCCATCCGCCGGTCAGGAGAGGACCTGCCCCTGCTGATGGTCCGTATAGAGTGTTTCCGGGCATGGGTATACTGCGTTACGGGAAAGATCGATATCGCCATGGAGAAGGCTCTGAAGGCGGTGGGGCTTTCCGAAGCTCTGACAGGGATCACCGAGAGGGAAAAGAACCACCGTGCTGGATTCGCCTACAATACCCTGGCAACGGTACACTGGGCCAACGGTGATTATCCCAGCGCCGGACTTTACTACCAGAAAGCTCTCTCCATCGCCCGCGATCAGGAGCTGAAGCGGGAGATGGCGGTCACCTGGGGGAACATAGGACTTGTGTCGTTGAAGTCCGGGGATGTGCACAAGGCGGTGGATTCCTTCAGCAGCCAGCTTTCCCTGGCCGGTCAGATCGGCGACAAGCTCATAGTCCTCTCCTCCAAGGGATATCTTTCAATGGGCCAGACATCCCTCGGGCAGTTCCCGAAGGCCATGGAAACCGCCCTGGCCTACCTGAAACAGGCTGAGGAACTCCCCTCCATGCAGGACATTCTCATAGCCTGCAACCAGCTGAGCCTTATAAGTCTAGCCATGGGAAGAGGCGCCGATTCGATGGCATACGCTGAAAGGACCCTGAACATGCCCGGCGGCAGACCCTACGACAGGGAGAGAGCAACCGCCCGGCTCATAACGGGCATTTACCTCATGGAAGAGGGTGATGACACCGGTGCGGAGGAGATGTTCTCGAAGGCCGGAAAGCTGGCGCGGAAGGTCCAGTCGAAGAGCCTTCTGCTGAACGTTATCACCGCTGTTATCGCCTGCAGAAGAGAAGCACGGAATTCGACCGGTGTTTCCGAACTGCTCCCGGAGGCGGAGAGCCTGGCGGACCAGATGGGTGTGGGAGACCGCGGCGGCAGGATCAACCTCCTTCGGGGGATGGTGTCGCTGCTCCTGGATGAACGGGACAGGGCCGTTACGGAAACAGGGAAAGCGATCCTCTTCTTCCGTGAGCGCGGCCTTAAACCGGCGCTGGCAGGTGCGCTGGACCTGATGTGCCACATTTTCGAACACTTCCCGGAAGGGTCCCCGCAGTCCGCGCTGGACAGGCAGGCCTGCCTGGTCCAGCTGCGGGAGCTGGAAACCGAGATGAACATTACGGCTCACAGGAGAAGCGCCGTTCTTCATATAATCTGAAGCGGTCACTGACCGCATTCTACTGAAAGGAATCCTCGCTGAACAATAAAATGAGCAGAGACAAGGAACTGGCAAAAAGACGGGAATACCTGGAGGCGGTCCTTGAATCCGCCCCCGACGCTATCGTGACCCTTGACCACCAACACAGGATAATGGACTGGAACAGCGGGGCTGTGGAGCTTTTCGGCTATTCCAGGGAAGAGGTGACGGGCAGGAATATCGATGATCTGATAACCGGCCCCGAAGTGAACACCGAGGCGAGAAACTATACGGAGACGGTTCTCAGCGGGAAGAAAGTTCCTCCGGTGGAGACGGTAAGATACAGAAAGGACGGTGATCCGGTCAGCGTTCTCCTGGCCGGGGCTCCCATCATCGTGGAAGGTGAACTGATGGGTGTCATCGCCGTTTATACCGATATCACGGAGCGGAAGCTCTACGAGGCGGAACTTCTGAAGACCAGAAGACTGGAATCGGTAGGAACGCTTGCCGGTGGCATCGCCCACGACTTCAATAACCTGCTCAGCGGCATCTTCGGCAACATCTCCCTCATCTCCGCTCACATTCCGGAGGACAGTCCCGCCAGGCCCTACCTGGAGTCGGTGGAGAACGCCATGGGACAGGCGGTCGGGCTCACACACCAGCTTCTCACCTTCGCCAGGGGAAGCCACCCGGTCCTGGAGCCCCTGGATACCGCTTCGGTTCTCAGGGATTCCGTTCAGTTCAACCTGGCCGGAAGCACGGTCAGGCCCCTGTTCCATCTTCCTGAGGATATTCGGATGGTAAGGGCTGATGCGCGCCAGATAGGCGAGGTGATCTCAAATCTGGTGGTAAACGCAAAAGCTGCCATGCCCGATGGCGGGGACCTTCAAATATCCGCCGAAAACGTATCCCCGGACAGGGCCGTAGAGGCGGGACTCGACAGCGGCATGTATGTCAGAATCGATATAACCGACCAGGGTACCGGCATCGGAGAAGAACACATGGACAGAATATTCGAACCCTTCTACAGCACCAGGGAGAACGGAAGCGGTCTGGGCCTGGCAGTTGTCCATTCCATAGTCAGCAAACACGCCGGAAGTATTCGTGTGAGTTCGACCCCCGGGTCCGGTACCACCTTTTCCGTGTTCCTTCCCGCCCTCGAGCGGGAGGTGAGCGCAAACGCGACCCTGAGTGAGGAGGAATCGTCGGAGAATGGGGGGAGAAGCGCGAGAATTCTGGTGATGGACGATGAAGAGTACATTCTCGAGGTGGCGGCGAATATGCTCGAAACAATGGGGCACAGACCGGACACCGCCACTGATGGAGCCCGGGCGGTGGACATGTACCGGCAGGCTGTGGAATCCTCAATAGGATATGAAATGGTCATACTGGACCTGACGGTCCCCGGAGAGATGGGCGGCAAAGAGGCGGCGCGGGAGATACTGAAGATCGACGGTGAAGCGGTACTGGTGGTATCCAGCGGCTATTCGAATGCTCCCATAATGGGCGACTACAGGTCCCACGGTTTCAGTGGAGTCCTGGCCAAACCTTACACTCTCAGGGAGATGAGAAAACTGATAAACAGCCTTATCGACTGACCGTGATCAGGTTATGGGCACAGGACACTCCCGCGATACTTCCGGCGGTATTCCCTTGTCACCGTAGGCCTTCTGGAAATGTTCCCTGAATTCTCCCGCCAGCCTGGAGGCTCTCGCGGCGTAGGCTTCCCTGTTATCCCAGGTGTTCACCGGGTCCAGTATGGTCTGGTCGGGAAGACCCGGACATGATGCGGGGACCATAACCCTGAACACCGGGTCGGGGTGGAAATCCACACCTTCCAGACCGCCGGAGAGGGCCGCCTCCACCATTATCCTGGTAAGGGGGAGGTCGATCCTGGAACCCACGCCGTAGGGTCCCCCGCTCCACCCGGTATTTATCAGATAGACCCCGGTGCCGTGGCTTTCCATCTTCTCACCCAGCATGGAAGCGTAAACGTCCGGGTTCCTGGGCATGAACGGTTCTCCGAAGAACCTGGAAAATGTGCTGACCGGTTCGGTGATTCCCGTTTCGGTGCCCGCCAGCTTGCTGGTATAGCCCATGAGGAACCAGAACATCGCCTGCCCCCGGTTGAGCCTGGACAGGGGAGGGATTACCCCGTTGGCGTCCGCCGTGAGGAACAGGATGGTGGAGGGATGTCCCGCCCTGGAGCTCTCCTTGATATTGCTGAGGTACCGAAGAGGGTAGGAACCCCTGGAGTTGGGCGTCAGCCTGTCGTCATACAGGTCGAAACTGCCGTCCGGGTACATCATGGCGTTCTCTACGATGGAACCGTGGTCCAGCCATTGGTCCCGGTGGAAGCAGGCGTTGTATATCTCCGGTTCCTTTTCAGCGCTCAGGTCTATCAGCTTGGCGTAGCAGCCGTTCTCGAAATTGGCGATGCCGCGGTGGCTCCAGCCGTGTTCGTCATCACCGAGCAGGGCCCGCGAAGGATCCGCCGACAGTGTGGTCTTGCCGGTCCCCGAAAGGCCGAGGAGAAGAGCGCTGCTGCCGTCTTCACCCTCGTTGGCGCTGCAGTGCAGCGGAAGGATGCCCTCGGGGGGCAGTATGTAGTTCATTACAGTGAATATCAGCTTCTTGACGCTTCCGCAGTAGGCGGAACCGTAGACTATTCCCATGCTTCGGTCCATGTCCATGGCCACCAGCATGGTGGAGGTGTGGCCCAGTCCGGGGTCTTCCCTCAGCCGGCCGCTGTACCTCTTCGGGTCCAGTTTATGGTAGGGAAGGACCAGCAGAGTGAAATGCCTGCCGGAGAAACAGCTCTCCTCAGCCGACTGCTCATTCCAGGGTCTGAACATGTTATCGGTGAACAGCGCCGGAAGAGCCCTGTCCGATATGGTATGGACAGGGAGGGTATACGATGGATCGGCACCTACCAGCCTGTCGGTTACGAAAACCTCGGGAACTTCACCCAGCCGGTCCAGGGCATCCTGGAAGGCCATGTCGAAGGTGGATTCATCTATGGGGATGTTGTTCGGACTGGTCCAGTCGATGGTATCGCTGCTGGAATCACGTTTCACGATCACCGTATCCCTGGGGCTCCTGCCGGTGGATTCCGGCGGTGTCCAGGTGGAGAGGGCACCGCATTCGCTGACCAGCGCCTCTCCCCTCTCCACCGCTTTGCGTATCATCCCGCTCCGGGGAATGTTCCGGAAAACGTTATCCCTGGAATCCAGAAGCTGCTCTATCCTCTCCTGCAGACTCATTTGTCACCTTTCCGGGCAGTGTGCGATAACAGTGAACACAACAGGTTCCGTAAGATACTCCATGAATCCCCGGACTGCCAGCTTCTTCCACCTGATATCTTTCATCGGGAAATGAAACCGCTTATGTTCCCCCGGTGAGAGGAGAATACCCTGAAACGCATACTCCGTCTTTCCCCCGAGAACGCCTGGTGCCTGTACGACTGGGGCAATTCCGCCTTCGTGACCACCATAGTCGCCGCGGTGCTCCCGGTCTATTTCGCCGAGACCGTATGCGGCGACGCTTCCGTGAACTGGTCCTTCTTCGGCCTGCAGGTCTTCAGCAATGCCACCTCTCTGTGGGGTTACGCCATGGCCCTGGGCTCCCTGCTTGTAGCGCTGATGGCTCCGGTGCTGGGAGCCGCCGCCGACGCTGGAGGAAGACGAAAACAGTTCCTGGGTTTCATGACCGGAACAGGTGTCCTTGCCTCGGGTCTGCTGGCTCTAACCGGCCCGGGGGACGTCTGGCCGGTACTGGGGCTGCTTGTCGCCGGGCAGATAGGGTTCGCGGGAGCCAATATCTTCTACAATTCCCTGCTGGTGTCCACCGTGGTCCCGTCCAGGCGGGAGCTCATCTCAGCCCGTGGCTACGCCTTCGGTTATCTGGGAGGAGGCATCCTGCTGGCTGTGAACCTGCTGATGATACGGAAACCGGGAGTTTTCGGCATGGCGGACGCGGCGGTATCCATCAGGTATGTATTCCTCAGTGTCGCGCTCTGGTGGGCCCTGTTCTCCATTCCCCTGTTCGTGAAGGTCCCGGAGGGCGCCTCCGGGGGGGCGGTCACGCTTGCGGGTTCAATGCGGAAGGGGTTCTCGACCCTGATATCCACATTCCGTCACATTCACGCCAGGCGGAACATATTCAGGTTCCTTCTGGCCTTCTTCCTCTACAACAACGGTGTCCAGACGGTGATAATGATGGCCACGGTCTACGGCAAAGCCGAGCTGGGGCTGGGCTCGGGCCACCTGATTGGGGCCCTTCTTCTGACCCAGCTGGTGGGGGTTCCCGGAAGCCTGGCCTACGGCAGACTGGCGAAGGGCTTCGGGGCCAGGAGAATGATATTCGTGGGTATCGCGGGCTACGCCGGTATAATAGCCTACGCATTCTGGATGAGGACAGCTACGGATTTCTGGATTCTGGCCGGAACCGTCGCCCTGTTCATGGGAGGGATACAGGCGGTCAGCAGAGGATACTACTCAAGGCTTATTCCCGCTGACATGAACGCGGAGTATTTCGGATTCTTCTCCATATCCAACCGTTTTACAAGTATATTCGGACCGCTGATGTTCGCAGCGGTGAATGACATCACCGGCAGCGCCAGGCTGTCCATACTTTCCCTTCTTCTTCTGTTCCTTGCGGGCGGGCTTGTGCTGAGGACCGTAAATGACCCGAACGGAGAGCAATGATACTGGTATTGGTCCTGCTGGGTCTGCTAGCTCTGGAAGAGCTTCTCTTCAGGCTTGACAGGGGTTTCTTCGTGGCCGAAGAGGATAGGGCCGGGGAGTCGGTGCAGCATGTGGAGGAGGGAGAGCTAAGCGGAATGACACAGCTGCTCTCCTGGATGAGGATACTACAGCTCCTGCTGTTCGGCGTACTGTTCGCTGTTACGGCCGCGTACGCGGGGTTCCGGCTTATCTATACTCCGGCTGGACAGATTGCGGCCCTTCTTCTGCTCACGCAGGTGGTTCGCATCCTCAACAGGAAGGTTATAAACCAGTGGGCGGTACTTGGCGCCACGGTCATCGTGCAGTGTCTGCTGCTCTTCCTGCTGCTTCTCATCGGGGTGGTCCCCGGAGTTCCGGAGGTCTCCGCCGACCTGCCCGGCAGATGGGCGCTCTCCTTCACCTCCTTCGCGGTCCTTTTTCTGCTCACGGTCACCGTTCCGTTCACCGGTACCTATTACCTGCGTCTTATTGCCAGGGAGGGGAGCGGCTCCTATTTTCTTCTTCCAACGCTGATATACTCCGAGTACTGGATAAGGAGACTTACCAGGGTAACGGCCGGAGTCGCCATGGGTGTCCTTGTGCTGCTTGCTTTCCTGGTGGTGAGCTACGGGTACCCGACTGTACCCTCCCTCATCCACATGGCCACTGTAATGATGCTTCTGTCGGCTCTGCTCCTGTTCAGGAACAGGTCCAGGCTCCACCATCCGATGGCCGTGACGCTTGTACTGCTGACCTGGACTTTGAGGATAGGCTGGCTGGTTCTGGAAGCTTCTTCGGCGGGCGATGGCTGGATCGGATAGGGGCCTCCCCTGCCTCACCGTCCAGCTTCCCCTCAACCCATCGGCTCCCCTGGAAGCAACCGGCAACATTCCTCTGGCAGGGGCGTCCCTTGCGGCGGCCGCTTCGCTCCCTCCTTCCTGCGTGCTGGACCAGGCAGAAGCCGATACCCTGGGAGACAGGGCTCTGCTGGATATGTTCCTGGACAGGGACCCCGGCCTCGTGGCCTTCACCCTGTACATGTGGAACGCTGAGAGAAGCGTCTGGCTTGCCCGTGCCCTCAAGAGGGAGCGGCCGGATGTCATCATCGTGGCTGGCGGTCCCGAAGTTTCAGCGGACAACAGATGGCTCCTGGAATCCGGAGCCTTCGATCTCCTGGTGTCCGGCGAGGGAGAAGCGATTGCCGGGAGTGTTCTGGACCCGGCTGTCGCGGGCAAGCTGCCCGGGAGTTCCGGCGGCTTCATCAGCACAGGACCGGGATATTCGTCTCCCGGAAGCTATCCCAATCCATGGCTGACGGGATATCTGGATCCTTCCCGCGCTTCCGTACACCTGGAAACGGTCCGGGGCTGTTCGGGAGGATGCGAATACTGCTCCTACAGAAGATCTCATCCCGTACCCCGGATGATGGAGGCGGCTCAGGTCATGCGCATGCTGAAGACGGTTACGGAAAGGGGAGCGAGGGAGATAGTCTTCCTCGATCCCACCTTCAACGCCAGGCCGGACCTGCCCGTCCTTCTCAGGGCCATGCGGAACCTGGACGCTGAACTGTTCGCAGAGATGCGGGGCGACCTGATAACCCCTGACATGGCGGCCATGATCCACGACGCCGGTTTCAGGAGCGTGGAAATAGGGCTCCAGAGCTGCAGCAGACGGGTCCTGGAGCTTGTGGGCCGCGCCGGCGATCCCGTGGGGGTGCTGGAGGGAGCCGCGAACCTGATGAGGGCGGGAGTCACACCGGTAATAGACATTATGCTGGGGCTGCCCGGCGACACACCGGAGAACGCCGTTGAAACGGCGAAAATGGTCAGGGACAGAGACCTGCACCGCCATCTTCAGGTCTTCTACCTTTCCGTTCTTCCGGGGACGGCGATGAGGGAGAGATTCCGCGGCAGCTGTATGGACCGTCCACCCTATTACAGGTTCAGCGATCCCGATATGGGAGGTTACGCCAGCGCCCGGGAAGAGATAGCCGATATCGCCGGATACGACCTGGACCTGGGTCCACGTCCGCTGCTTTTCGATGGCTGGCCGGGGACGGAGACCCTTAATACAGCGAACGGAGGAGGTCTGCAGCCCGACCCGCCTTCATTTCGACATGGATGTCTGCGGGTGGTCTCAGGGGATCCCTGGGCCGAGAGGAACCGGATCCTCGAGGTGGTGAAGATAAGGAGAGAGGCCGAGCCGTTCTGCGTTCTGGACCTGGTGATGATTCCAGGAAAAGAATTCCCCCTGGACCTGGTGAAGATGGTCAGGGAAATCCAGCGACCCATGGACTACTCGGGAAGGACGGCAGAAATCCTGGGCCGGGAGGGCAGCCTGAGGGTAGCGGTGCTGCTGCCTGATATCAACGCATTCAGCCGTGACTGGGCAAGGAGCGCAGCGGAGGAGTGCACTGTGGCGGTGAATGTTCCCGACCCCTCCCTGCTGGATGCCGATCTCTGGGAATCAGGAGTCTGTGCCAGGCTTCCCGGCAGTGACTGGGACATGGGAAGGCTTGCCTCCAGCGTCCCCTCCATGCATCAGGTACTGTTCGCGGAGAGGGAGATGGAGGAGCGCTGGAGCAGGGCCATGGATATCTGAGGGGCTAATTCTCCTTCTTCTTCAGTGAATCGGGGACCGGCTGTTTCCGGTCGTATGCCACCGGGACCCTCCCCTCCTCGACGTGAAGGATCTCCCGCCCCTCCCTGTGTCCTATCTCGAAGGCATTGAGGTTCATCTTCACGAAGCGCTCAGGCACCGTTTTCTCGATTGCCCTCACCCATGTATCTATGCTGAACAGCCTGCCCAGCGAGGCAAGCATGCCGATGGCGATGATGTTGGCCGCCACAGGAGTTCCGAACTCCTCCATGCTTCGGGTGGTAAGAGGAAACTGGTAGACCTTTCCCTGGGGGGGCTGGTTCACATAAGTCGTGTCAACCAGTATTATGCCCCCCTCTTCAACCTCCCCGGAGAACTTGTCCGCGCTCTCCTGGTTCATGGCCAGCAGTATGTCCAGATGCCGGCAGTTCGGGTAGAGTATCTCCTTTCTGGAGATGATTATGTCCGTTCTGCTGGCACCGCCCCTGGCCTCCGGGCCGTAGCTCTGGGTCTGGCATACGTTGTAATCGGACTGAATCGAAGCTTCGGAGAAGACCCTTCCGGCCAGGCCCAGACCCTGGCCTCCCGATCCCGACAGTCTTATCTCGTAGTATCTCTTCATTTTTCAGCCTCCGCAGCCTTCCTGGCATTCTCGCAGAGGGTCTGGTAACGTTCTCCGTAGGAGACGTCGTCCCTGTCCACGAAAATACCCCTGACCACCTTGCCCTCAGCCTGGCCCTCCTTCATGGCCTTCAGCTGGCTGGTGTTTATGGTATTGTCCTTGAGCAGTTTCATCATCTCCACCGGACCGCCCTGCCTGTTGGCCCTGCCGAAGTTGGTGGGACAGGGGGCGAGTACCTCCACCACGCTGAATCCGGTCTTCCTGAAAGCTTTCAGGAGGAGA
>JAWOBF010000019.1:0-61280 GCA_046498225.1 Candidatus Aegiribacteria sp. | reverse complement strand
TTTGAGGACCCCAGGTTTAGAACCGTTGTTCTCTCCGCCGAGAACTCGGCGGACCTGCTTGTCCGCTGCCGTCTCGAAAGCATTAATCCTTTCATCTCCGTTCCGGGTGGACCCAAATCGAGAAAACTCCCTAACACAAGGCTCGAGTCTTTCTTCTTTGATACACCGGATATCGAACGTTACATGGAAATCCAGAAAGAGAGAGGAGTTGTCTTCCTGGACTGCGAGCAGGTCAGAGACAGGAATCTATCCTCGGCCCAGACCATTCCATCCTCCTATACAGGTCTATCAATCGGAGTAATGGAAGGGTCTCCGAAAGACGGATACAGAACTTCCGGTTCCAGTGATCTGGACCTCTCGCTTTCGAAGCCCGCATCAAAGCACCTGAAGAACATAGGTCTTCTGGATCATACCGCCACGAGGGTCCGGGCAAAGGACCGCGACGCCGCCATCATAGAGTTCATGGAACTGACCGGATACGATTTTGAGTTCGCCATCTACGTCAAGACCTTCAACTCCATCACCAATGTTGCCAGGATGAAAGGGAAGGAATTCGCCATGGTCTTCACTTCCGGCATCGTTCCCGATGACGGAGGAGATGCAGCGGGCCCCACCGAGAAGTTCATCAGGAATTACGGGACCAGGGTCCATCACATGGCGCTCAGGACCGAACGGATTCAGGAGACCTACGGAAAACTCTATGAAGACGGGCAGGAGTTCATGATAGAGCTTGTCGGTTCACCGGAAGAGGGGCTGCGCCAGACCTTCAGCGAACCCTCTCCGCACACCATGCTGGTAACTGAGCTCATCCAGAGATACGGGGACTTCCGCGGCTTCTTCACGAGGGGAAACGTAACCGACCTGACAGGGGCTACAGAGGGGCAGTAGCCGGTGGAAGGCGTCTCCCGGCGTCACCCCGCGGTCCGGCGTAAGAGACCGAGACAACGATAAAGCGGAGAATTCGTTCTCCGGTGCGGCCGAGTGTTACTGGCAGCAGCCCTCACTGCAGCGGGCCCGCACCGCTTCCTTCACTTCATCGATGTCGGGGAGTTCCGGAATGTCGTAGGTTCTGACCCAGACCACCGTACCGTTCCCGTCACGGTCCACCAGTATATTCGCTCGTCCGCTGATACCCATTTCCTCAATGAAATTCCCCAGCTTCGCTGCAAGCCCTCCATGAGGCCAGAAATCGGACAGGAGCTGCAGTTCTTGCAGCCCGAGATAGTCAGCCCATGGCTTCTTCGCGGTGTGGGCATCCACGCTTATTCCCAGAGGGACCACTCCGAAGGACCGAAAAAAGTCCATGTTATCGTCCAGAGCCTTCATCTGGGCTCCGCACACTTCTGTCCATGCCAGGGGATGGAAGGAAAGGAGCAGACACTTTCCGGACAGTTCTTCAGAGTCAAAATCCTCTCCCAGGTGGTTCTTCAGCGCGAATTCCTCAAGCTTGTCTCCAACCTTGACCATGATTCTCCCCTCTCTGTTCTTGAACAGGCGGCGGTATCAACTGCGGGCGAAGTATACGCCGGAAGACTGTGAAATCACAGGCGGAAGGTCAGACCGCCCAGGCCCACGATATCCTCGAAGTCCACAAGTCCAGCGTCTCCCATGAATACTGACGTTTCCATATTGAGACCTATGCCTTCGGACATCCACAATACGGTACCCAGTGTCAGCTGGAAGTAGGTGAAGGTTCCTCCCTCCCAGGATATGAAGGCATTTGAATCCGATTCCTCGTAGTTGACCACATTGAGCCTGGGGCCGAAATAGGGTTCCAGGGCGCCGGTCCTGTAACTGATCACGGGACCCGTATAACCGTAGAAACCGGATGCTGTGATGCCCGTGCCGAGCACACCTGCCAGTGAGAGACCCTCATCGTTATTGATGAAGGAATTCCTTGCGAAGAGACCGATACTGAACAGGTCGTACTGGGCGCCCAGGTCCAGGTCCTGCGAGACCCCGACCGCTGTCTTCAGCGATGGCGCCACGCCATCGCCGCCGGAAGCGAACACGACCCCTCCGTCGAGCCCGACTTTGCCGCTGCCCAGCGACCGCCCGGTTAAATTGTTGGACATGGGCGCGACGCATCCGGAGGGAAGCAGCACCAGGAGCGACAGCGCTGCAGAGGCGGCTAGGAATTTGTACATTTTTCTCCTTCCCTGATATTGAAGTTTCTAATATAGAGTCTTCTCAGCCGGGGAAGCCAGTCCCGTTCCGATAATGGAACGCTGCTCAGATCCAGGATAATGCGCGGCGGGACCCTCTTTTCGTATATTTCCTTTCTGGAATCGTGAACCTCAACGGATGCGGAGTGGTCTGTGCTGGAGTATCAGAAGACCGGCAGGTTCTTCGGAATGATAGCCGAGGACCTTAAACAGCTGGGAGAGCGGGAGTTGCTGGCCCTTGGCGCGCGTGAGCTCAAAACTGTATACCGAGGCATCTTCTTCCGATGCGACATGGATGCTCTCTATCGCATCAACTATCAGACCAGGTTCTTCTCCAGAATAATGGCCCCCCTCATTACTTTCGACTGCCACAGCGACAGGTACCTCTACAGTACCGCCCGGTCCATTGACTGGTCTGAGTTCCTGTCCCCTGACAGCACCTTTGCAATTTTCGCCTCGGTTCACGATTCGAAGATCAGCCACTCACAATACGCCGCTCTCAAGCTGAAGGACGCGATAGCCGACTGGTTCATGGAAAAGGAGGGAAAAAGGCCGGACGTGGACACCATAGCTCCCGACCTCTGGATCGGTCTCAGGATATTCGGGAACAGGGCGTACATAAGACTGGACACTTCCGGCGGGTCGATGCACAGGCGAGGCTACCGCCGCTGTTCCGTGGAAGCCCCCATCCAGGAAACACTGGCTGCCACCATAGTCGAGATGACGGGCTGGGATGGCTCCACTCCACTTTACGACCCTTTCTGCGGTTCAGGCACCCTGCTGTGCGAGGCGCTGATGAAATACTGCCGCATACCCGCAGGATACCTGCGGGAGAGATTCGGATTCGAGAACCTTTCGGAGTTCGACCCCGGTCGCTGGAGGGAATTGAAAGAGGCTATTGATTCGGGGATAGAGGAACTCCCCGCCGGGCTCGTGACCGGCTCCGACATCTCGGACAGAGCCGTAAGCGCCGCATCCGTCAACTGCGGCCTGCTTCCGCATGGGAACAGGATAGAGCTGAAAAAGGCAGCCTACTCAACCATAGATACACTGAAAGACAGCACAATCATAACTAATCCCCCCTATGGACTTCGGCTGAAAGGGCAAAAGAACATGAGGGTATTCTACAGGGAGCTGGGTGATTTCCTGAAGCAGCGCTGCACCGGTTCAAAGGCATGGATATATTTCGGGAAACGGGAACATATCAAGAGCATAGGCCTGAAACCAACGGTGAAGATACCACTTCACAACGGCAAGCTGGACGGCAGGCTGGTCCTCTACGAAATGTACTGACCGAGGTTTTCCATGATCATTCTGCACTCATGTATCGCTGATTTCTGCTTGACAGGGAATCCGATTTGCTCTAGACTCCCTTCAGAAGACAGCAGGTAAACGCCAGCGCATTTCTGCAGGACCCGCAGGAGAAGGGGGCACATCGATAATGGGAAATGACACGAACCGGAATGAAGAGCGTCGCAGGGACCGTTCGGAGATCCCGATGAAGGCTGTCAGGAAACAGCTTGAACATGTGGCCCGCGAGGGTGGGTTCAAGGCTGCCCTGCTGACTACAGAAGATGGTTTCTCCGTGGTGGACATAGAATCCCGTCTGGATTCCAGCGCCCTGGCCGCACTGGCCGGGTTCGTCTGGAAGATGAACCGGGAAGCCGTTGAACTGACCGGGTTCGAGAACATCGATCAGATAACGATGAGCGGACCCTCTGGTGATTCGGTTATCTGCCAGTCCTTTGAGGTCATGGACCAGCCGGTTGTCCTTATTGTTATCGCCTCCGTCGAATCAGCCTACCGGGAGCTTACGGATCGCGCGGTGGATGGGATCAAGCGAATCCTGGCATAAGAAGTCCGTGTATGGAATACTCCGTTCCATTTACCGCGAGCGGACGTTCCTGCTGAAATGAAGGGGAACAGATGAGAACCGGTCTGCGGCAGAGGTGGAGATACAGGTTCGAGAACTTCATGTCCCGCGGCTGGGTTTCGGTGTTCATCAGCCTGCTGGTCCTATTCATTACTTTCCTTCTTCTGGTGGTCATCATCCGCACCGCTGTGCTGATGTTGGGCCGTGAGTTCACCGGCGACCTCGATTCCTGGGGCAAACACTACTGGGTACTGGTACAGGAGTATACCAGCTCAGACGTTCTGGAACTGGTGAGCGACTATTCGCTGGGCCTGAAATTATCATCGCTGTTCACCCTTCTGGTGGGAATGGTCTTCTTCTCAATGCTCATCGCCTTCATCAACACCAGGATGGAAAAAGTCATCTACAATTTCAGGAAGGGACGAAGCCCGGTCATCGAATCGGGCCACACACTCATACTTGGTTGGAACGAAAGGCTTTTCGACCTGCTGCCGGAACTTGTCAGGGCCAACGAAAGCCGCAGCAGTCCCGCGATAGTCGTACTCGCCGAGAGGGACAAGGAGCAGATGGACGACGAGATCTTCAGGTCCATAACGGATATGAAGAACAGCAGAGTGGTCACCCGAACCGGCAGCCCCACATCCCTAAAGGACCTTCAGCGTGTCAACGCAGCCGAGGCCAGATCTGCTGTCATTCTGTCCAGGTCCGCTGACAGCGGGTCCGTCGAACAGCTGGACATCGCGGACACCATGTCCCTCAAGACCATTCTGGCGCTCTTTGCCATTCAGAACGACAGGAACAGTCTCAGCATAGTGGCCGAAGTATACACGGAAAAGAAGAGGGCTCTCATCAGATCGTTCGGATCGGACCTGCTGAACTGCGTCAACCGCTGGGTCATTCTGGGCAAGGTCCTGGTTCAGACCTCCAGGAGCCAGGGAACAAGCAGCGGTCTCGCGCTGGTGTACGATGAAATGTTCTCGTACAGGGGAAGTGAGCTGTATTTCTTCAGGGCGGACTGGGATTCGGTTCCCTTCGGTCAGATGTACCGTTACCTTGATGACGGCATCCCCCTTGGCATTCGTGACGGGAACGGGAACATTACACTGCGCCCCCCGGTTGATGCCGTTCTGAAACCCGATGATGATCTGATAGTACTGGCAGAGGATGACTCCATGCTCAGGCGGAACACCGATCCGGCCCCACCATTTCCCGAATTCCCGGGCAGCGGGAAAAGGTACGGTAAGCATGTTGAGCATGAGCTTCTACTTGGGTGGTCTCCCACAGTTCCGGTTGTCATAAGGGAGTACTCGGATTATCTGATCGAGGGCTCCACCATCCACATAATGCTGGAGAATCCTTCGAAAAGGGTAACAGCCACGGTAGATGATCTCAGCCAGAGGTACCCGCATCTGGAGATATCGCTTATTCGAAGGTCTCCGCTGGACCGTGATACACTGGCTTCCGTTGACCCGTTCAGCTACGACAACGTAATCATCCTCGCTCAGCGGGAGAATCCCGGTTCCCTCGAGGAAGTCGACGCTGATACGCTCGTGATCCTGCTCCTTCTTCGCAAACTCCGCAGTGAGCTTTCACGCGATGGTCGCAGAAGTCAGACCATCACCCAGGTGATGAACGCCGACAACCAGGATCTGATTGTATCTTCCATGGTGGACGATTTTATCGTGAGCAACAGGATGATCACAATGCTTCTCGCGCAGCTGAGCGAGCAGCCCGGAATCTCTAAGATCTACGAGGAGCTGTTCAGCGAGGAAGGAAGCGAGATATACCTTAAGCAGGCGCACCTCTACTTCGAGGACCTTCCTCTGGAGCTTCCCTTCGGCTCCCTTATTGAAGCGGCCGCGAAACGCGATGAGATCTGCATCGGCGTCAGGGAGAAGGCGGCCTTCAACGACGCCGGGAGGAACTACGGCATCACCCTTAACCCTGATAAACAGCGGATTTTCCGAATCCATCGCGACGATACCCTGGTGGTCCTGGCCGAGGACGAATCCTAGACCGTCGATCTGCCTCGAACGCTTCCCGGGCCGGCTGTGCCGGGACGTATCCAGATCGGTTATTTTATTGACGGTTGGGCGTTTCAGTCTGTATCATTACTGAGAAGGCCGAATTGGGACGGAAGCTGGACTGTCTGTGATGCCGGTTCGTGACATTCCCCTTGAGCGTCGGAGATCGAATACCAGCTCAACATGTTGATCGGAAGGTGCATCTGAAAGTGTGGAAAAATGAGCTGAAGAATTGCGTCCGGACCGTTGAGCAGCTGAAGGAATACATGGATATCGCCCCCGAACAGGAGAGGCGGCTTAAACGGGTGGTCGAACTGCACCCGATGAGGATAACTCCCTACTACATGTCCCTGATCGACTGGAATGACCCCGCAGACCCCATAAGGAAGATGGCGGTACCTTCAGTGAGGGAACTGGACCTGTCCGGCTCCTACGATACCAGCGGTGAGAAGCAGAGCACAAGGATGCCCGGACTGCAGCACAAGTATTCCAGTACCGTTCTGATACTCTCCACAAACATGTGTTATTCCTACTGCCGGTACTGTTTCAGAAAGAGGATGGTAGGGCTTCCCGGCGAGGAGATACTGAATAGGATCAGAACAGCCGTTGATTATATCAGTGAGCATAAAGAGATAAACAACGTGCTTGTGTCAGGAGGCGATCCATTCACCCTGTCCACCGAGATGATTGGTGAGTTCCTGGAAGAGCTTTCAGGGGTGAAGCACCTGAAGTTCGTTAGATTCGGAAGCAAGACCCCGGTCACGTTTCCGGACAGGATCATCGGGGACAGGGAACTTCTCAAACTTCTCAAGGCCCATTCCCGCAGGGATAGAAGGATCTTCGTGGTTACCCAGTTCAACCATCCCCGTGAGATAACGGCCAGGTCCACCGAGGCGGTCGACCTGCTGATAAGGAACAGGATCATCGTGAACAATCAGACAGTTCTGCTGAAGGGCGTCAACGACGACCCTCAGGTCCTCGCGGACCTTCAGAACAGCATGGTCGGTATAGGTGTCAATCCCTACTATCTCTTTCACTGCAGACCGGTCAAGAGGATAAAGCGCAACTTCCAGGTCACCCTGGCCCGGGGCGTCAGCATAGTCGAGGACGCCGGAAGGATGCTCAACGGGCACAGCAAGAGATTCAAGTACGTAATGTCCCATAAAACCGGGAAGATCGAGATTCTGGGCATAATTGACGGATACATCTATTTCAAGTACCACGAGGCAAGGAACCCCGCCAGGGCAGGCAGGTGTTTCAGGCGAAAGCTGACCGGGGACGCCTGCTGGCTTGATGACCTTAAAAGATGAGTTGCTCTCACAGGCCGAATCAGCCGGCCTGAAGCATTTTCCCGGTAAGCGGTCGGTTGCCGGATGCACATTTCAACCGGAAGCGTGCCTAGGGTCTTCTTCCGATGGCGTCAAGATAGAGTTTTTCGAGTCCGATTACCTGGCGTTCTATATTGTATTCTTTCTCCACCTTGTCCCTGGCTGACTCCTCCATGTCAGGCCAGATCCCCGGACTGGAGATCAGGCTGTGCAGGGCATCCTCCAGCGCTTTCCAGTCCCGCGGAGGAACCAGAATTCCGGAAACTCCATTCTCGACGAGTTCTGGAATGCCGCTGTGGAAAGTGGATACAACCGGAAGTCCCATGGCCATGGCCTCCATGAGAGCGACAGGGATACCCTCCTGGTCACCGCTGGAAGCCGTTACGCTGGGGGCGAGCAGTATATGTGCGTTGTTCATGGAACTCAGAACTTCATCCTGAGGCTTCCATCCCGCGAGTTCTATACTGTCCTCCGCTCCAAGGTCCCCAATGAGCCCGGCGAGTTCTCCCCTCAGCTCTCCGTCACCGATGATGGTGTACCGAAGGTCGATCCCCCGACTTGCCAGAGCTGCAGCCGCCCTGATGGCGAACTCCAGCCCCTTCTTCTCGACGAACCTGGCGACGCTTAGCAGCCGTATTCCCTCCCCGGGTTTCGGAGTTCTCGGAGCGAATGGGAAATGGCCGCAGTCCACTCCCATCCTGTGGACTACTGTCCTTTCAGGGGGACATCCCAGCCCAATGAGTTTTCTCCGCCAGTTCTCGCTGATGGGAAGGAAGAGGTCCCCCTTCTCGAAGAGACTTCGATAGCAGTCCTCTCCCCGCTCCCTGAGGTATGTGGTAATATCGAAACCGTGAAAGGTGGTTATAATGGGGCCGGTCCTGGCGCCCATCTCCCTCAGCATAATGCCGATATTCCCCAGCATGCCGTAGTGGCAATGGACGATATCGTACCTGTCGGTAAAACCGGACGCGAGGTAGAGATTGCGCAGCGATAACGCATCCCGGCCGTACCTGAACACGTTCAGCGCCCTGAGCATCAGACCGGGATTCCTGAACGCGCCCGAACCCAGTATTCGGGCTCCCCCCAGCGCACGCCTGAGACGGTCCGCCGGCATGAAGATGTCACCGGTCCGCTCCAGCAGACGGTAAGCCTCCACCTCGGGGTGCGTCCTGCCGTGGGGAGTGGGAATGGTGCGGAAAATGTCCACCGAGTGCCCGAGGTCAAGGAGCCCCGTGATCTGATTGAGTATGAAGGTTTCGGACAGAGCCGGAAAACTTCTTACAATGAAAGCAATTTTCAATCCGCCACCATCTGTTCCGGGGATGAATCACAGGCAGTATCAAACTTTGAGAACCGCGGCCGGGAATCGGTATATCATTATGACCTCCGGATTGACCGGCAAGTGCTCAGGGAAGTATCATCCCTTCGGGCATGGTTTCGGCAACAGATGTTCACACAGGTCTTTGAAGGGAGCGAAGTGGATAGAAGGGGTATTGCGGTCATCTTCCTGCTCCTGCTCTGCACCCGCCTTGTTTCGTCAGCCTCTCCTGACGAATACCGGATCGAGGATGTTCCGACCGTCATGGATGGTCTCATCTTCCAGTACCGGCTGGTCGCCAGGGATTTCCTGGACATGAGATGCAATTTTTCACCTTCATGCTCCCACTACGGCCAGACCGTCCTTTCGAGCCATGGCCCCGTAATCGGTACCATGATGGCGCTTGAGCGGTGGACAAGATGTCATTCCACAGCCGGAAGGCTCGATTACTATTCGAGGTGTGGTACCGGGAGCCTGCTGTCAGACCCCCTGGAGATAGATGAAGGGAATGTTATATGGGATTCGCTTCTGCTGCCATTCTGATACTCATGGGCGGATTCGCGGATGAGCTCTATACGCAGGGTGATTACGGAATGGCCGCCCTGGAGTATTCCCGTGTCCTCTTCGAGGCGGGGGATACGCTGGGTCATCCGGAGGAAGCCCTCAGGCTGGCGAGATGCCGTCATCTCCTGGGTGATCTTGAAAGCTCCATCTTCCTCTATGACTATCTCATACAGGGTCTTCCCGACGGCGATGACCGGGCGCGGGCGCTGCTGGGAGCAGGTTCGGTATACGCGGAACTTCAATACCATGACATGTCGAGGGAAGCTTACGCACAGGCGGCTTCGGCAGCGGAGGAAGATGAACTCCTCTTCAGGAGCGAACTGCTTATGGCGCTGGCGCCCATGCACCGGTCTCACTGGTCGCAGAGCAGCGCGGAGCTCTCCGCGGTGGGTCAGCGGTGGCAGGGGGATAAAAGGCTTCTGGCGGAGGAACTCTCCGCCCTGGCCTCCAGGGGAGAGCGCCTTCCCGGACGGGATCCATTCTGGTGCGGTGTGGCCAGCGCAGTAATTCCCGGGTCGGGCCAGCTGATCTGCGGACATACACGGGATGGACTGACAGCCCTGAGCATGACGGCCGCCACAGGAGCGCTTTTCATACTGTCCCTGGATGAAGACAACCTGTCCACCAGCATACTCCTGGGATGGCTGTCGCTCTCGTTCTACGGGGCCAACGTATATGGCGGCAGCAGGGCGGCGGAGTACTACAACTCAGCCAGGCGAAGAGAACTCCTGCAGGAAGTCTACCACCGCCTCGATCAAGACCGGGCTAACCTTTCTTACCTTTACGATTCACTATGAAATATTAATATAGTTATTATGAAATAATATATTCTATGTATCGAATCATTGACCAGGCTTCGACGCTGAAAGTATTTTCATCTGCCAGGACCAGCCCCAGCCACGTATTGGATGGATGATGACAGATTCTTCAGATGAAGACCTGTTCCAGAGTATCAGGGACCTGACCGGGAAGGACCCTCTTCTGCCCGGGAGAGAGGAGGATATCTGGAAAAGGTTTGGCAAGAAATGCGCCATCATGGTTCTTGATACATCAGGATTCACCGTCAATACACGGGAAACTGGCATAATCAATTACCTTTCATGCATTATCAGGCTCAGGGACATCATAAGTCCGGTACTTCTCCGACACGGCTGCACCTCAATGCGGTTCCACAGTGACGACGTGTTTGCCGAATTCCCCGGTGCGGATGACGCGCTCGCCGCTGCCCGCGACGTTCATAGAACCGTCAGTTCCAGCGGAATAGAGGTTCGCAGCGGTTGTGGATTAGGGGTATGCGCGGGAATCGGTTATGGGGACGTTCTCTGTTCGCTCTCCGAGGGCGTCTTCGGCGACCAGATGAACATGGCCTCCAAACTGGGAGAGGACCTGGCAGAGGAAAATGAAATACTGCTGACCCAGGAAGCCTATCAGGCGATCTCGAAGGAGAGTCAGGGCGGATTTACCCGCAGACGGGCATCGATGTCCGGAGTCGAGTTCAGTTACTATCTCACCAGGGTCGACGGAAAACCTGGTAGCAGCGGATATGCATTATAATACATAACATATCATAATCCATGAACTCATCGGAAGCTCAGTCCTGTCCCGTCAGGGGAGGAGGAGAAGGCTGGCGGTGCGGGTGGAACTTTCCGTTCGGGCTACGGCGTAGTAGATACCCGCTCCCGCCATGCGGCCATTCAGGGCCTCGCCATTCCATACCGCCTCAGCCCGGCCGCTTGAGATTACGTCTGCGGTGAGCCGCCGCACTAAGCGTCCGTTTACGTCGTATATGTCCATCGACGGCGTTCCCTCTGAAGCGCTCTCCCAGAATATCCGGATGCTCACCGAGCCGGTGAACGGATTCGGCGTTACCTCCAGGCTGAGATCCCCGGGTGACGAGGGGTCACCATGGGACATGCCCTGGACGTCTCCCGCGGAGAAGGTGTATTCGGGTCCGCCAGCACTGGAAACGCTGGCGACCACCAGTATGACCTCGTCCAGGGGATCTGCAAGGCCCGTTATTTGCATGGACCCGCTCTGAGAAGCTTCATCCAGCGTCATGGCATGCACTTCGGTGGGCGCGGCGTCGTGCAGAACGAGGCCCCTCACTCCGAACGTATTGCCGTCGTTGCCGTCAAAGGATATCTCCATCTCCTCGAAGGTGATGTCCTGGAACCTGTAATAATCCGTGGCCCAGCCGTTGACTGTCGCTGATTCCGCGACAGGGTACGTGGAGAATGTCCCGGCGGGAAAGAAGGGGGGGAGGTCCTCTCCGCTATAGCCGTACCGTCCATCGGCGATCGTCGTATCGTCCAGGAAGTTTGCTACGGACCAGTCGATGAATATGTCCTCGGTATTCTCCGGGTATCCGAACCCGTCAAGCACCGCATCGTATCCGTACATGGAGTTTGCCGGTTCATGGACCAGGGCGTAGACAGCGGGATGGCCGCCGTAGTGTTCGAAGAAATAGAGCGACCAGAGGTAGGTCTGAATGTAATCCGCCCATTCTCCGTCCCATATGGTCAGATTGTTGTCCGGGTTCGAGTTGAAGGCCGATATGTTATCCGGATTACCGTAGAACCACATTGCCAGCTCCGCCATGCCCTCGTCGACCCAGGAAGCTTCGTCATCGTCGTACTTCCAGTGTATCATGTGCTCGAACTCGTGAGCTATCACAGCGTGCATGTAATCTCCCGAAGGACCGCCGTAGCTAGTGGTATTGAGATAGAGCACCTCGCACTCGTTGCTGTGGTAATCGGGGAAAGTGCCGTCCGGGTACATGTCGAACCAGAAGAAAAAGCCGTCCGCGCTCACTTCGAAGTCGTACCACATTAGATAAATTCTGGGATCGTCGTCCAGTTCGTCCGGAGGATTCCCGAAGGACAGGCTGTCTATTTCGTATATGCCCTGGGACGGGTAGGGTCCCACGCTGGAGTTCTCCCAGTGTTCGAGTATGGCGTCCACATCGTCCTGGTCGATGCTTACCAGCCATTCCTCATCCTTTACCACAACGTAGCCCCGGTCCGACATTCCTCGAACGGTGCAGACGAACTGTTCGAAATGGGGTGGCATCGGATACCAGGTGAACAGCCACCAGACCCAGGAATCCCCAACCTGCGGGTCGTCCGGCGGAGAGAGTGGAACCTCCGGGGAGACCAGTCTGACCTCCGGTCCCATTTCAGCGGGGGAGGGTAGCTCTATCTCATGGGGTGTGTCCGAATGGCGGGCGAACGATGGAAGAGCATGCAGGGACAATGCCATGACCAGGAAACTTATCCATACCTTGAACATTTGGACCCTCCGGTATTGAGTCTGTCATCAACTTTCGCAATATCTCTCAATATAATCCTGCCGGCTTCCTGAACAAGCGGGCGCGGTGATGGTCATGGCACCTCCGGGTTTCATTGACAGTTGCAGGTTTAATACTTAGTTTAAATTCTGTTCCCGGGTGCATGAATGGTGTCGTTATTCAGGGTCTCAGTTGGGAAAAGGGGAATAACTGACGGCGGATGTCGTCGTCAAGAACAAGGGGGAAAAGGTAATGCATAAGCTGTTCTTATGTGTTCAGGTACTGGTGCTCTGTGCCCTGCCTCTTATGGCCGGTGAAACATCTGACGATGGGATCGTTCCAGCGTCCACGGATGAATCCCCGACTCCTTGGGAGGGACCCGTCTGGGACGGTCCTCAGGCGGTTCTCTGGGACAACGGGCCCGTGATAACCAGCTACGGGACCGGTGTCGGAGGAGCAGACGAATCCATTCTCGATCCTCTGGAGACCACCAACGGATTCGGCTGCCAGTGGGGTGCCGACATAAGGCTTGCGGACGACTTCGAGATCCCATCGGGAACTACCTGGGAGATCGATGTCATTACTCTCATCGGCTATCAGACCGATGAAGGTCCTCCATCATCCATAATCGGTGCCTATATCGAGATATACGACGACGTACCGGAGTTCGGGAACCTGCTCTACGGTGACCTTTTCACCAATGTCATGACAACCACCGAGTTCATGAACTGCTACAGGGTCAACGAGGCCGGGTCGGGATCGGTAACCAACCGCCCCCTCATGGTGCAGACCTGCGAGTTCGGCACACCGATAGTTCTCAGCGAGGGAACCTACTGGTTGTGCTGGCAGCAGGATGGTGTGGGTGAATCCGGTCCGTGGAACCCTCCCATAACCATAAACGGCCAGCTGGAGACCGGTAACGCGGTGCAGTACTACACTCAAGTCTGGAGCCCCGTCGCAGACAACCAGTCCGGTGAGCTGAAAGGACTTCCTTTCACTCTGCAGGGTACCATCACCTCTCTCGAGAACGAGACCTGGGGAGCTGTCAAGACCCTCTTCTGAGACACTGCCGCCGGGTTCATGAAAAGGGGACAGGGGCCACCTCCCTGTCCCCTTCATGACAACCCCCGGTTCAGGGTTACCGGCGCCCCTTCAGTCAGTATATTTACGTTTACGCCTGGCCGGCTGACGCCGGGAATTATTTAGTGAAGAACACTGCTGGCAGTTACCGGGAGGAATCTGATCGGAAACATGGATAAGCCGCGCAGGGCAGCCGTGCTGGGAGCGGGACTGGCAGGACTCAGGGGAGCGGACGTTCTCTCCGATGCCGGCGTGGAAGTCGTGGTGATAGAGAAGGACAGCATGGCCGGAGGACTGGCCCGGACCGTGAGCCGGGACGGTTTCCACTTCGACCTCGGACCACACAGGTTCCACACGGAGAATCCCTCCATACTGGAATTCGTTGATTCCATCCTTCCGGACGGACTGATGGAGCTGGAGAGGCTCAGCAGGATCAGGCTGCTGGACCGTTATTTCCGGTACCCACTCTCATTTCCTGACGTGCTCGGCAAAATGCCGCTTAACCGGTCCGCGGGAATGGTCTTCAGCTATTTTATGGAAAGGGTAAAGGGTCTCTCCGGGAGCGGAAAAGCCCTGGATTTCAAGGGCTGGGTGACCGGAAGGTTCGGTAAGAAGCTGTACGACCTCTACTTCGGGCCATACACCGAGAAACTCTGGGGATGTCCACCGGAGGAACTCTCGGCCGAGTGGGCCAGCCAGCGTATCACCGTCCCGAAACTCACCGACCTGGCAAAGGCCACCATACTGCCGGGAAGGAATTCCTCCAGGAGCCTCGTGAGCTGTTTCCATTATCCGCCGGGAGGCATTGGACGGATATCAGATGCTCTCGCTCGGCGGATTAAGCGCCGCGGGGGAAGCATCGAGTACTCCTCCCGGCCCGACTCGATCAAAGCGGCAGATGGCGGCGGCTACAGAATATCCGTTAACGGCGGCGAGCTCATTGTGGACGCCATTCTCAGTTCCATACCCGTTACGGATTACGCCCTGCTACTTGGAGATCTACTGCCGGAGCGGGTCAAGTCATTCGCCTCCTGCCTTCGGTTCAGGGCCATAATGTTCGCAGTTCTCAGATTGAACCGCACGATCCCCGCCCGTGACCACTGGATATACATACCCGAGGGCAAGTACGGGTTCAACAGGATTTCCTTTCCCGGGAATTTCGATCCCGAATCCGACCTGGAGGGTACACAGCTCGTCTTCGAGTATACCTGCGAAACCGGGGATGACGTCTGGTCCGACGGGACGGACCTCGCCGAATCGGCTATTCTGGGCGGTGAAGCCCTGGGACTCTTTTCGAGGGAGGATGTCGTGGATTCGACCTCCACCGGATACGCCCATGCATACCCGGTCTACTCCCTTGATTTCTCCCGGAACCTGGAACCGGTTCTGGATTCCATGGACCGGCTGGAGAATGCCGTGACCTGCGGCCGTCAGGGTCTGTTCCGTTACAATAACATGGACCACTCCCTCGAGATGGGAGAGTACGCCGCCCTGGAGCTCCTGGGAAGGGGAACACTTCGCAGCAGGTTCCGCTGGACATCGGATACCTGGGCCGACGGCTGATCCGCCTTTCCAGGTCATCCGGAAGAATTCCTGAACAACCCCCTGAAGCATTGTCGAAGTTTGACAAGGACAGGTTTTCCAAGGTATTGTCCTTAATGTTGGGTGAGTTGTCCTGCCGGCGGTGAGGGCCGCATTGCGGTCATTTCGACCGGCAGTTGGTTTGGAAGTACGGTTGAGAGGTATCCATGAAAAAGGAATTTCTTTTCGATACCGAGGACATTCTCTCCGAGAGTGGTTTAAGGGACCTCTTTGAAGAAGTTGAAGTGAGTGAATCGGAAAAGGTGGTTAAACAGGGCGATACCGGGACCGATCTCTTCGTTGTCGAAGAGGGTCAGCTGGTGGTTGTAGATGACAAGGGCGGCGGGAGGATAATCGATTCGCTGGACGAGGGCGACGTTTTCGGCGAGATGGCATTCCTCGGTGGCGAACCCCGCTCGGCAACGGTTAGGTCCAACGTGCAGGGAAAGCTACTTAAACTGTCGCGTGAACCCTTTGTGGAATTCCTGAGGAATCAGCCCGTCCCCGGCACGAAATTCCTTCTTTTCCTGGAGCGGTTCATGGTAGAGAGGCTGAGAAAGGCTGATTCGCTGAGGGTACTCATCTCAGGTGATCAGGATCTGAGCGGAAGGCGCGAACTACAGAAACTGAGAGCGGACATCAGGGCCCGCAACATGAAACCCCTGCTGTCGGCGGACGATCCTGTCCTTTCCGAGATATGTCACTGGATCTACGCCAGAAAGGACCAGGTGCTGTACCGCCAGGGTGAAAGGACCACCGACCTCTTTATAATCCGCAAGGGCGAAGTTGCGGTGGTGGACGAGAGCGCCGACGGCTTTGTCCTTGGCAGCTTCGGAGCGAACGACGCTGTGGGAGAGAAATCCTTCATTGACGGAAAGCCAAGGGTAGATACGGCTAAAGCCTTGGGGAGCGCTGAGATACTTATGTTCTCCAGGGATACTCTCCGTGAACTCCTGGAGCGGAACAGTCTGATGGCCGTAAGCCTCTGCCTGGGCCTTGGAAGCCTTCTGGCGAGAAGGCTGGGTATGGCCAACAGGACGCTGAGACTCCTTACCTACGAGGAGCTGAGAGAGAAGGCGGAAGTGTCCAGGCTTCTGAACGAAATGCGCAAATCCCTTCGCATAAAGACACTGCACTGACGGCAGGTATCTCAGAGGGTAGGAATGTTTTCCTTATCTCCCCATGAAGGTTCTGATGGTCCGGAACTATCTCTCCAGGAGGTCTTACATGAGCGTTCACGGACTCGACAAGCTGCTTAACCCTAAGCGGATAGCACTGGCAGGGGTAACCATCAATCCCAACAGTGTGGGAGGGAAAGTCCTGACCAATCTCATCGGAGGCGCCTTCCGTGGTGTCGTGTACCCGGTGAACCCTGTAAGTGAGGCCATCATGGGGGTGCCCTGCTATCCCGGTCTGGACTCTGTGCCCAGGACCCCGGACCTGGTCATCATATGCACACCGGCTGAGAAAGTGGCTGACATCCTGGCGGAATGCGGAGAGCTTGGAGTGAATGGGGTCATAGTGATGTCAGCCGGCTTCGAGGAATCGGGACCCCGGGGAGAGGAGCTCTCCCGGGGGCTTCGGGAGCAGCTGGAGAAATATCCGGACATGAGAGTGCTGGGACCGAACTGCCTGGGTATCATAGTCCCCGGCATCAAACTCAACGCCAGCTTCGCCAGCGGCATCCCTGCTCAGGGAAGCGTGGCGTTCATTTCCCAGTCGGGAGCGCTGTGCACCTCCGTGCTGGACTGGGCCAGGGACAAGAAAATCGGTTTCTCGTACTTCGTGTCCATCGGCAATGCCATCGATATTGATTTCGCAGACCTGATAGACTACTTCGGTGAGGACGAGAAGACCGACGCCATAATCCTCTACATAGAATCGATCAGAGACGCGAGAAAGTTCATGACCGCAACCCGAGCATTCGCCAGGACCAAGCCGATCATCGTCTACAAAGCGGGCCGTTTTCCCCAGTCCGCCGCGGTGGCCGCGTCCCACACCGGCGCAATGGCATCCGAAGACGCTGTATACGACGCTGCCTTCAGAAGGGCCGGAATGGCAAGGGTCCTGAACATAGGGGAGATATTCGACTGCGTGGAACTCATCGGAAGAAACAGGTATCCCCGCGGACCCAGGCTGGGAATAGTGACCAACGCCGGGGGACCGGGGGTGATGGCGGTGGACACTCTGGTAGAACTGGGTGGAGAACTGGCCGAGCTCTCGCCTGAGAGTGTCGAAGCCCTTGATTCGTTCCTTCCTCCCTTCTGGTCCGGAAGGAACCCGGTGGATGTTCTGGGGGACGCTAATTCCAAGAGGTACCTGAAAGCGGCAAGGATCCTGCTGGATGACGGCGGAGTAGATGCCCTGCTGGTGATACTGACCCCTCAGGCCATGACCAGACCGGACAGGGTCGCCGCCAGGATAGGCGGGCTTGTCGAAAGCACAAGGAAACCGGTACTCGCAGCCTGGCTGGGGGGGGAGAGCGTCAGAGGTTCGATGAGCATGCTGGTGGATGCAGGCGTGGCCACCTACAGCACTCCCGAGCAGGCCGTGCGGGCCTTCATGACACTGGTGGACTACGCCGACAATCTCCAGGATCTCTACGAGACGCCCAGGGATATCATGGCCGACTTCCCGGGAGACCAGCAGGGAATCAGGCAGGAATTCCTCTCCATCATTCCGAAGGAGGATTCCATTCTCTCCGAGATCGAATCCAAGAGACTGCTTCAGCTGTACGGGATACCCGTCACCATGCCCATACTGGCCCGATCGCCGGAGGAGGCGGTTTCCATCGCTTCTGACATAGGTTACCCCGTGGTGCTTAAGGTCCATTCCCCGGACATCACCCACAAGACCGAGGTCGGGGGAGTGGCGGTGAACATAGACTGCCGGGAGGCTCTGGAGGATGCCTGGAGGGGCATCATGTCCAGCGTGGCGGACAGGGCGCCGGTGGCCGAGATATCGGGAATTTCTGTGCAGAGGATGGCCATGGTCCGCCAGGGGACCGAGATGATACTTGGGGCAAGGAAGGACCCTCTATTCGGTTCGGTCATAATGGTCGGCAGGGGAGGCGTAGCCACGGAGATATGGGGTGATACCGCACTGGGCTTCCCTCCTCTCAACGAGCATCTGGCCGACAGGATGCTGAGATCTCTGAAGGTGTTCCCTCTGCTGGACGGTTTCAGGGGCAGGCCCCCGGTGGACGTGGAACTCCTTAAGAAGGTTATGATGAGGTTCTCATATCTGGTCTGTGACAATCCGGAGATAGTAGAGATCGACATCAATCCCCTCCTTTGCTGTTCCAGTGAGATACTGGCCCTGGACGCAAGGGTTTCCGTAACTCCCGGAGTGGGACTGGACCGTTCGTACGACCATCTGGCACTGAGGCCCTACCCTGCGGAGTACGTTACCGGTCGGACCCTGAGGGACGGGACGGAGGTGCTGCTGCGGCCCATCAAACCGGAGGACGAACCGATGTGGATGGAGATGCTGGGCAGCTGTTCGCGGGAGTCCATCTATTCCAGGTTCGGCTTCTTCTACAACTGGGCCAATCACGAGGCGGCGGCCAGATACTGTTACATAGATTACGACCGTGAGATAGCCATTGTGGCGGAGACGGAGATGGAAGGCGCAAGATCGATCCACGCCATCGGAAGGCTGGTTGCCGACCCGGACCTGGAGTCCGTCGAGTACGCGATTCTGGTAGATGACAAATGGCAGAACAGGGGACTGGGCGGGATAGTAACGGAGTACTGCGAGAACATTGCGCGGGACTGGGGTCTGTCCAGGATAGTCGCTCAGACAACGGTGGACAACACCAGGATGATCCATCTCTTCGAAACCAGGGGATACAGGGTTTCCCACGACAGGTCCAGCGGAGAGGTACACGTGCGGAAGGACCTGAAGCAGTGAGACCATATATGCGAACCATGGACATGGAGGCATACCCGGAATAAGTTCCGGTAAAACCGACCTGATACAACGGACCCCGTGAAAGGTGAAAGCATGACCCCAGACATCGAATGTGACGGGAGACGTTATCCTGTCCGGAGTATTCTCACTGCCGGGTACCTTGCCCTGCTCCTGCTGGCACCCGGATTCGTGCTCGCGGCCACTACCGGCACTATTGCCGGTGTCGTCAGCACCGGTTCAGGGGAAGGACTGGTGGGGGCAACCGTAACCATCGAAGGGACTCCCTTTGGGACCATGACCGACGCGGGGGGCGAGTACTACATTCCACGGCTATCACCTGGTACGTACAGCGTGACGGCCAGGATGGTGGGAATGGGCTCGGTCACCAAGGAGGGCGTAATGGTGGTCTCGGACCAGACCACCCGCATCGATTTCGCCCTCGAGGAGGCTGCCTCGGGAACCACCGTCATACAGGTTACCGAGCAGAGGAATCTCATACTTGAAAACGTTCCCTCTACGATACACGTCATCGACCGGTACGAGATAGAGACCATGCAGGTGGCTGGAGTTCTGGACATCGTCCAGCGACAGCCCGGCATCACCGCCCAGGGCGGGGAGATACATGTAAGGGGAGGAAGGTCCGGCGAGGTGGCGTTTCTGCTGGACGGCGTATCCATGCGGTCACCGGTAACCAACGCCTTCGTATCCAGCGTTCCGCTTTCCGCTCTCTCGGAGGCCAGCATAACGACCGGAGGGCTAAGCGCCCGCTACGGGAACGCCATGTCCGGGGTAGTCAACATGGTGACCAGGGAGGGCGGCCCGGATTACCGGGGCGAGTTTCACGTCCGGCACGGCGACATGACGGTCTTCGGCTACGAGAGTGAGACAAGGAACTACTCCGAGCCGTCGGAGAACGACAATTACAGAAGCGAAGCCATCAACTGCGAACTTGCCTTCGGAGGGCCTGAACCGGTAACGACCTACCTTCTGCCGGCCATAGGCATAAACGTGCCGGGTGAGGTACGGTTCTTCGGCGCCGCGGAGTGGATGAGGAGCGGTTACGACCTCGAGGACAGCCGGGACAACTGGGAGAACAACTGGCAGAACCTCCTCTCGGGCAGCGGGAAGCTGACCTGGCGGCCCTCAGGAAGGACCCGGGTATGGGTGAACGGCCACTATTACTACAGGCAGAACGGGTGGGACGAGTGGACATGGTCACTTTACGACCACCAGGCTTACATAGATGATGAGCCCTACCTCGCGCGCAATCCCGATAATGCACTTCCGATAAGATTCGAGGAGGATTACGGCGTAACCGCGGGCCTTACGCAGATGCTGGGAGAGAGATCCTTCGTGGACCTGAGACTGAGCTGGAACCGTTTCTGCCAGTGGCAGAGGATACGGGACCGGGAGGGAGGGTACGTTGGAGAGAACTTCACTCCCTCCGACTGGATATTCTACACGGCTTTCGAGCCCAGGGTCGAGGATTCGGTGGGTTTTTACCACTCCGGCATCCATCCGGACGTGTGGCTGGAATCAAGCAACTACGTAACCACCGGCAAGCTGGATTACACAGGCAAGCTGAACCCCATAATGGAACTGTCGGCCGGACTGGAGGCGAACTACTTCGACCTGTACGACTACAGCGCGTTCGTCGAGGACTGGCTCACTACATATTCCAGCCTGTGGAAGGCTTACCCCTGGTCAGGCGCGGCCTACGCTGAGCTGTCCTCCCGTTTCACCGGGGGCCTGGTGCTTAACACCGGCCTCCGCTTCGACTACTTCCAGCCCAATGCCACGGTAATGACCGCGGAGGACCTCTCCCTCAGGGACGCTTCGGCGAAATACCAGATCAGTCCACGCATAGGCATGACCAACCCCATCTCCGACAGGGATGTTTTCTTCTGCACCTACGGCCACTACTTCCAGATGCCCAACATGAACCAGCTCTACTTCGGAACCGACTACAATGTATCGGAAACCGCGGCCATCGTCGGCAACCCCGACCTGGAGGCCCAGAGGACGAACAGTTACGAAGCCGGCCTCAGGCACCGCTTCACCAACCGTTCATCCCTTGCTGTATCGGGCTTCTACAAGGACATAACAGGCCTGGTCCGCACTTCCAGCCATTACGACGAGGGGCTGGGCGACTACTTCCAGTACACCAACGATGAGAGCCACGGTTCCGTGCGTGGAATGGAGGTCACGTTCCTCCGCCTGCCGGGGGATTACCTCTCCGGAAGCGTCAACTACACATATTCGGTGGCCAAGGGCAGGTACTCCTCGGCAACGGCCCAGTACCAGTTCACCGTAGAGGGGGACACCATTCCCCCCGGGGAAGACAATTACCTGGACTGGGACCAGACACATACCGCCTCAGTTCACCTGAACTACGCCGTACCCAGGGGGGCGGGTCCCTGGATAGGCGGCTTCCATCCGGTGGAAGGACTTGAGGTGGGTGTGGACTGGACCTACGGAAGCGGGTTCCCCTATTCTCCCCCTTCCGGCGCGTCCCAGATCCCCAGGGTCAACACGGAGCGTTACCCGTGGACCATGCGGACCGATATGAAAGTCTCCCGGCGGTTCTGGGCGGATCCGGTGGAGTTCAGGGCGAGCATCTCCGTCTTCAACCTTTTCAACAGGACGAATATCGACAGAATATTCGACACCGGATATTACCAGAGTACAGGAGAGCCCGGAGGACCTCTGGTCAACCCCGGCGCGTACGCGCCCGCCAGGCACTTCATGCTGAGCCTGGACGTATACTTCTAAAGGTCTGGAGGATATTCTTATGAGACTGCTTCCGCTCCTCTTATGCGCTCCTCTGTTCCTTCTCATCGGATGCCACCAGGTAACAGAATACCAGGGCGGCGTTTCCTCCAGCCTGATCTTTATAAGGACCTCGGACCTTCAGGTGGAGAGGACGATGGAGGGATTTCCCGGCGGCAGGACCATCATTTCCCACGGATCCAATGGACTGACCCTGCTGAGTTCAGAGGGTACCCTGCACATGATAGACATGGAGACGCTTTCGGTCGACACCTCCTACTCCATCGGCGGAAGCTCCGGTACCGGATACGACGACGCGGTGCACGCCGGCAACGGCAACCTCTACGTCCTCGGTCCCGGTTCCCAGGTAATGGAGGTGGACCTGGGGACAAGCACCGTGAAGGACAATTTCACCCCCGGATCGAATCCCGGAGCCCTGGCGCCCAGCCCCTTCCTGCCCAGGCTATATTTCGTGGATACGGCAGATGACTACATCGGTGAGATATACACCGGCAGCAACGCTACCGGGTTCGAGAGCGAAACATACTGTCCCCTTGCCGACGTGATGGTGGAGCCCACCGGAGGCGAGTACATCGTTGCTGCGGGGGCCAACAGCTCCGGGTCGCTCTACAGCATATGGCTCAGCAGCCCCTCCACCAGTGCCAGGCGAATGACAGTGTCCGCCGGGTCTCCGTGCTCGGACATCATCCCCATGACATCCGATTCGACCTTCGCCGTAAGCTGCCCCCGGTGGAACTCCGACAACGGATATCTAAGGCTCTTCAGGGGATACGTCCAACCAGACAGCACCGTTGGACCGGTTACAGTCATGGTAGAGGGGCATCCCGTGGCCATGTCCTTCAACGGGAGTTCCGGTTACGCCGGCCAGCTTTCCGCCCTTAGCAGAACGGATTCCGGGAATACCGCGGTCACCGTCTTCGGCTTCACCCTCTCCCATATGGACCCGGAGCTGGAAGCGGTGATAGAACTGGACGGCTTTCCCAGGGATATCATCTCTCCGGGGAACGGCGAGTACATAATCGTTCTCACCTCTGAGTAAGGTGGATATGAAGGAGATGGCCCTGTGTCTGGCTCTCATGGTCGCGGTCTTCGCGGCCGGCTGCCACCAGGTCACCGAGTTCGGCAGTGTCTACAGCTCCAGCATCACTTTCATTCGAACCTCGGACCTGCAGGTGGAGAGAACCATGGGTGGTTTCGAGCTGGGGAGGCTCCTTGCGGGGGGCGGACCGGGGAAACTGGTCCTTGTAGCCTCCGACGGTGTCCTGTACAGGATAGATTCCTCGCAGATGGCCGTGGACACCTCCTACAGCATAGGCGGCAGTTCGGGAACCGGTTACAGTGATGCCGCACGTGCCGGCAACGGCAGCCTCTACGTCCTGGGACCCGGTTCACAGGTTCTGGAAGTGGACCTGGACGCGGATGAGGTGGTGGACGGTTTCACGCCGGGAGCCGACCCGGTCGCAATATCCGCTTCTACCAGCCGGCCGAGGCTCTATTTCGCGGATGGAGCGGGAAGCTACATCGGTGAAATATGGACAGGTGACAACCATACAGGCTTCAACGCGGGTCTCCAGGCTGCTCCCGCCGATATAATGGTGGAACCCGCCGGAGGGAAACACGTGGTTGTGGTCTGCTCGGACCAGCAGGGAAGCATATACGACCTCTGGCTGGACTATTCGGAGGAGTATCCCAGAAAGCTGATCATAGAAGCGGGGTCGCCCTGCTCCAGAGTGCAGCCGTTCGGAATAGATTCCTCATTCGCCATCGCCTGTCCGCAGTGGAGCGGGAACAATGGATACATCTGCCTTGCCAGGGGGTACGTCGACCCGGAGACTGTGGAGCTTACCACCGAAGAAGTGCAAGGACATCCGGTGGACCTCTGCTTCAATCCGTCCATCGGATACGCCGGCATGCTCTCGGCACTTAGCAGGACCGATTCTGGAAATACAGTGGTCACCGTCTTCAGTTTCATCCAGTCCTACCTGGACCCGGAACTGGAGGCGGTTATTGAACTGGACGGCTTTCCCAGGGACATCATCTCCCCGGGGAACGGAGAGTACATAATCGTTCTGACTTCCGATTAAGATGTTATCAGGGAGCCGTTTCCCCGGCTATCCACTCCAGGGCGTATTCCAGCACCGGGTCCTCTCCCGCCGGAGTGGCCTCGACGTAGATATCGGGCAGGATGCCGCTGTCCTCGATGGACGTTGAATCTACTTTGAGAACCCTGGCGAAGGGGCAGGTCATTTCCCAGAAGTCCCAGACCGGCCAGTACTGCTGGTTCATGAATCCCGGTGTGTTCCCTCCGCCGCCGGTGGTATCGCCCATGATGGTGACATGAGGCATTCGTGACAGGACGTGGCAGAACGCCTCGGCGGGGCCGATGTTCTGTTCTCCCGCCAGCAGGACCACCGGTTTTGTGAACGCCCAGGTCCTGGGGCTCACATTATGCAGTTCAAGGGGGGAGAGATCGTCATGTTCGGGGCCTGTTCTGTGCTGTGTCAGGAAGGCGTCCATGGGCTGGTCGGTCAACAGTCCGCACAGCTGAACCGCGGGAACGAGAGAAACGCCGTCGCTCATCCTGATGTCGATTATCATTCCCGGCGCGTCCAGATGCGTTATGAACTCGTCCCTGAAGTGCTGGAAGGTGAAGAAGTAGTCGAAATGATTGATGGCGAAGTAGGGAATGGTGTCAATCACGCAGCTGCCCCACATCACTCCGCCTGACGAATCCCACTGGAAATCCCATGGTTCAAGGTAATCCATCAGCGCCGAATCATCATAGTTGGTCTCGAAACCGTATCCCCATGCGGGAACCACCGAGTTTCCGCTGACCAGGAAAGCGTTCCTGTCATGCAGCTCTCCCACCATCTGCACCACCACCTCCATGAGTTCATCGGTGGAATCCGCCGAAGCGGCCATCTGGGAGTACTGTTCATGTATCTGGTCCCAGTCCGCATCCTTTCCGTCGAAACCCACGTACTTCTGGTCGTAGAGTTCCCAGACCAGGTCCAGGTACGACTGGTACTCGTTTATCTCAGGGTGAGTGGGCGGGTCGTCTATGCATGACATGGCCGAAAGCGCCAGTCCGGTTACCAGAAGGGCAATGAAACCAGTTGTTCCTGTCCGCTCCGCTGTATTCATACGGTTCATTGTCCTTTCAGTTCATGTAATGGCCGGGAAGTGCCGGACCGGTACAATAGCATCGTTCATCCTCCATGGCCAGCTATACCTTCGGCTGGACCCTGCAGTCGTCCCGGACCCTGTTCCTGAGCGTTCCGATATTCTCTATCTCCACCTCTACCACTTCACCGTGGGAGAGGGGTCCCACACCGGCGGGACGCGAGGAACCAATGATCTCCTTTCGAATATAATAGCTGAAGAGCACGAGGTTTCAACAGCGCATATGCAGATTCGGGAGGAATGACAATGAGATTTGACAGCAGCAGGATTGTTGCACCGGTTCTTCTTGTCATGCTGGTCGCCGGAGCGGTTCCGGCACAGGATGTTGTCGGGAAGACCGATAACGGCTCACCGGTGGTGGTGGACCCTCATATGCTCAGCAATATGTTCGTTGAGATATCGGAGCTGGTGGGCCCCAGCGTGGTCACCATCACCTCGCGGACAACGGTGGTGGCCAGGGTTCCCTCCATGCCCGATCTCTCCAGACCGTTCAGGATGGACCCCTGGGGGGGACTGTTCGGTCCTCCGCAGGAGCAGGAATACACCATGACCGGCATCGGCAGCGGTGTCATAGTTACAAGTGACGGACTGATACTCACCAACCATCACGTGGTGGGGGAGGCGGATGAGCTGGAGGTCGTTCTGCAGAGCGGCAGCAGGTACTCCGGCCGGCTCGTGGGCACCGACCCGGAAACCGACCTGGCGGTCATCAGCATCGAAGCCGACGGTCTGCCCGCCATAGAGCTGGGCGACAGCGACCAGCTCAGAGTAGGACAGTGGGTACTGGCGGTGGGTTCCCCCTTCGCTCTCAGCCAGACCGTCACTCAGGGAATAATCAGCTACATAGGCAGGTCGGACGTGGGTCTCGCCGCGTACGAGGATTACATACAGACCGACGCGGCCATAAACCCCGGGAACAGCGGCGGAGCGCTGGTGGACCTGGAGGGAAGGCTGGTGGGAATAAACACCGCCATAGCCAGCAGGACAGGCGGATACCAGGGGATAGGGTTCGCCATTCCCGTCAGGGTTGCCGTTGACGTGATGAACGACCTCCTGGAGCACGGGTACGTTCGCAGAGGCTGGCTGGGTGTCACCATACAGGAACTTACACCGGGGCTGGCTGAGCATTTCGGTCTCGAGGCGGCCGAGGGGGGAGTCCTCGTCTCACAGGTGCTGGAGGATACTCCGGCCAGCGCTTCGGGACTGGAGAGGGGAGACGTTATACTCACCGTCAACAGTGAATCCTTCCGCTCGGTGACCGAATTCCGGAATCTGATAGCCGACCACGCCCCCGATACCCGGGTTGAACTGGGGGTCTTCCGCGACGGCAGAAAGGTGGCGCTGCCGGCGGTGCTGGGGGAGAGACCCTCGGAGGATACGGAGATAGCTTCCTCTCCATCCCCCTCGGCGGACAGTTTCGGCTGGACACTGGAGACACTTGACCGGGAAACGGCGGAAGCCATGGGTGATCCTTCGCTGAGCGGAGCGCTGGTGGTAGAGGTGGACCCCGGCGGCAGAGCGGCCGGCGCGGGTGTACAGCGGGGGGACGTGATAATGGAGGTGGATGGCCATAAGGTGACTTCTCTGGAAGAGGCGTCCAGGCTCCTCTCCTCCGGTGACAGTGTCCTGCTTCTGGTATGGCGGCAGGGTCACTCCGTATACTTCATGCTCTGATACGAAACAGGTTCTTCGAATCCCCCGGATCGGGGGTTCAGTCCACAATCACCCTGGGGATGTGCTGGGGGATCTGGACCAGGACCTCGTAGTTCAGGTACTGTGACATCTCGCTGAAGGAGCTGACGGTCACCTCCAGGTCTCCCTGTTCTCCGATTATCACCACTTCATCCCCCCTGGAGACTCCCTCTATCCCGGTAACGTTGACCAGTGTCATGTTCATGTTGACCAGGCCGGTCACCGGCGCTCTCTTTCCCCTGACGAGAACGAATCCCAGGTTGCTCAGATCGCGGGGGAAGCCGTGGGAGTATCCTATGGGTATGGAGGCTATCCTGCTTCTGACGGTGGTCATGCATGTGTTGCCGTAACCCACGAACTGCCCCGGCGGCAGATCGTGGATGGACATTATCCTGGTCTTCCAGCTCATGACCCTCCTCAGAGGGGATGGCATCTTGGACAGCTCGTCCTCATCCCCGCCGGAGTAATTCAGCAGATAGTTCATCTTGGTCTCCCCCGTGGGCCAGTAGCCGTAGAGGGCGATGCCCGACCTGACCATGTCCATGATGGTCTCGGGATAGGTCATGGCCGCGGCGGAGCAGGCCGTGTGGCGAATTCCCACGTCAATTCCCCGACCCTCCAGCCAGGAGCACTTATCGTTGAATAGGGCTATCTGGTTCTGTATCCGAAGGTAGTTGGAAACGGTCTCGGCCCCGGCGTAATGGGTGGTCACTCCCGCCACTTCCAGCTCGGGGCAGGACTTTATCATCGCAGCAGCCCTCTCCATCTCATCATCGGTTATTCCCGTGCGGTTCAGGCCCGTCTCCAGCTCCAGGTGTACCCTTGCGGTCAATTGAAGCTGCCGGGCGACCTTCACCGCCATCTCCAGCCTGGGAAGGTCGAAGACGTAGAAGGAGATATCGTTCCTTATGGCCCAGGGGACAGCTTCCACGGGCAGATACCCCATTATCATGATACTGCTGCCGTGTTCTACCGCCCTGAGGGCGGCCTCCGCCTCCCTGGCGGAGAACACGGAGAAATGCCTTATGCCGCAGTCCTCAGCCAGGGGAAGGAACGCCTGTATTCCGTGACCGTAGGCGTTGCCCTTCAAGACGCAGGACAGTTCCGCCCCGGGGCCTATGTGCTCGCGCATGAAGGCGACGTTGTCGCACAGAGCGCTTCTGCTCAGCTCTATCCAGGAACTCTCGTACAGTTCTTCACCGCCTTTCAGCCAAGGATGCCGCGAATTATTCCGTTGAAAAGCCGGACGCCGGCGGGAATCAGCCGGTCTGGAAAATCGTAGTCCGGGCTGTGAAGGGCGGGATGGTCCACCCCTGCTCCCAGCCCGAAGAGAGCCCCGGGACAGGCGGCCGTGAAGTGGCCGAAATCCTCGGACCACGGAAAGGGAACTTCGTTCCGTATCACCTTCAAGCCAAGTTCTTCCGCCGCTGAAACTATCGCTTTAACTGATGAAGGGTCGTTCACCGTGGCGGGAAACTCCTGAGTCCAGGAGACGGCGCACTGAAGACCGTAGGCCTTCGCCGTTGCATGAGCGATCTCTTCCGCCCTGCCCGCCACGGTCTCCATGGTCCCGGGCGTATGGGTCCTCAGGGTGGCCATGACCAGGCCCTCTCCGGGAGATGTTCCGAAAGCCTCTTCTCCTACCCTTACGTGGATTACCGTGGCTTTCGCTCCCTGGTCCATGGAAACCGCCATCTGCGGAAGACCCGTGAAAGCCCCGATCAGATGTGCCGCGGCCATGGCCGGGCTTCTGCCGAGGTGGGGTTCGGAGGCGTGGGAGGATGATCCCTTGAGTTCAATTATCATACCCTTTGAAGCGGAGGCGAAGGTTCCTTCCCTGACTATGACGCTGCCCGGGGGGTAACCCGGCAGGTTATGCAGGGCGAAGGCCATATCTGGTTTCAGTTCCTCGAAAGCCGGGTCGTCAAGCACTCTTCGGGCACCCTGTCCGGTCTCCTCCGCCGGCTGGAAAAGCAGCGTGACCGCCCCGGAGCCGGGACGGCAGCGGCTCAGGGCAGCGGCGACTCCGGCCATGATGGCCATGTGCCCGTCATGACCGCACTTGTGAGATACGCCAGAAGAAGCTGATCTGTAGGGGAGGTCCAGGTTTTCGTCTATGGGAAGGGCGTCCATGTCGCATCGCAGCAGCACATCCGGACCGGGGGAGGAGCCTTCGAACCGTACGGCTACCCCATGTCCTCCCAGGCCGGTGACCAGTCCGTCATTAGCGGGCATGGCCCCGGCCACAGCCTGAGCGGTGCGGCTCTCCCGGCCCGACAGTTCCGGCATGCTGTGAAGAGCATGCCTCAGGTGCTTCAGTTCATCCCTGCCGCTGCGGATGTCTACCCGCCCTCGTTCCGAAGAATTTTCTTCCAGGTATCCCTCAGCGGGACGGTCCTGTTCCAGACCGGCAGGTCCCGGGAGGACTCCGGGTCGCGGCAGAAATACCCCTTGCGCTCGAACTGCACCGGGGTACCGACCTGCACCTCTTCAGTGGCCGGTTCAAGCATGCATCCCCTGAGGACCTCCATGGAATTCCGGTTGATGGTACTCATGAAGTCATCTTCCGCCAGGGGGTTGGGAACGGTGAACAGCCTTTCGTAGAGCCGGACCACGGCTTCCACCGCGTGATCCGCGCTGACCCAGTGAATGGTGCCCCGGACCTTGCGTCCGTCAGGAGCGTTCCCTCCCCTGGTCTCCGGGTCGTAGGTGCATAACAGGGAGGTGATCCTTCCCTGGTCGTCTCTGACCACGTCCACGCACCTGATCAGGTATGCGTACCTGAGACGGACTTCCCTTCCGGGGGCCAGCCGCTTGAACTTCTTGTGGGGTTCCTCCTGGAAATCGTCCCGTTCTATGTATATCTCGCGGGAAAAAGGTACCATCCTCGAACCCGCGGAGGCGTCCTCCGGATTGTTCACGAACTCCAGCAGCTCCGTTTCACCCTGAGGATAGTTCTCGATAACCACCTTGAGGGGATCCAGAACCCCCATGAACCTTGTGCATCTGCTGTTCAGGTCATCCCTTACGCAGTAATCCAGCAGGGCCATGTCCACAGTGCTGTCCCTCTTGGCCAGGCCTATCCTGTCCACGAAGCTCCTTACGGACTCAGGTGTCACTCCCCTGCGCCGAAGACCGGCCAGCGTGGGCATCCGGGGGTCGTCCCACCCCGAGACCAGCCCCCTCTCAACCAGCATCGCCAGTTTTCTCTTGCTCATAACCGTATAGGTGAGGTTCAGCCTGGCGAACTCTATCTGCTGGGGATGGAAGATATCCAGCTGGTCGAGGAACCAGTCGTACAGGGGACGGTGGTCCTCGAACTCGATGGAGCAGAAGGAATGGGTTATGCCCTCTATGGAGTCCTCGAGGCAGTGGGCGTAATCGTACATGGGGTAGATGCACCAGTCGTCCCCGGTACGGTGATGGGTCTTCCTGAGGATCCGGTAGATGGCCGGGTCCCTCATGTTGATGTTGGGTGAGGCCATGTCTATCCTGGCCCGAAGTGTTCTCGAGCCGTCGGGGAACTCACCCGCTCTCATCCTTCTGAAAAGATCAAGGTTCTCCTCCACCGTCCGGTCCCTGTAAGGACTGTTCCTGCCCGGTTCGGTGAGGGTTCCCCTGTACTGACGGACCTCCTCGGCCGAGAGGTCGCACACGTAGGCGACCCCCTTTTCGATGAGCTGCTCGGCGTATCCGTACATCTTCTCGAAATAATCGGAGGCGAAGTAGAGCCTGTCGCCCCAGTCGTAGCCGAGCCATCGGATATCCCTCTTGATGGACTCGACGTACTCCACGTCCTCCTTTACCGGGTTGGTGTCGTCGAAGCGGAGGTTGCAAAGCCCCCCGTACTCCTCGGCTATGCCGAAATCGGTGCATATCGCCTTGGCGTGCCCGATGTGAAGGTAACCGTTGGGTTCCGGCGGGAACCTGGTATGGACCCTCCCACCATGCTTTCCCCGCCTGATGTCGCGCTCCACTATTGCCCTGATGAAGTCCGGGCCGCCGTTATCTTCGGTTGCCATCATGCCCCCTGCAGTGAAAGTGAAAACTCCATCTCAGGAGCGTAATATAAGGCCGTGAGTGATCACCGGTACACCGGGCCGGAGGCGGGAACACCCGGGAGGCATTCCCGACGACAGCTATGTACGAAGAGGAGATGACCTCCGACGGGGCATCAGATGGAACTCTTGATTCCGGCCCATGTCCTCCGTGAGAGCCCGGTGCTGCCGTGACCCGTTATTGTCATGTCCCACAGGCTCCAGAAGAGGGACACGTAGTAGATGTATCCGTAGGAGTTCCTTCCCGCGGTGAACTCGAGTTCAATGACGTCGCCGGGGTCGATGGGCACTACCTGGGATATGGAAGTGGTGTCCGAGCCGCTGTATGAGGCGTAGTCCCAGGTTACCACACCGTCGGCGACATCCACCAGAGTGTATGTTTCATCGGTATTCCTGGAAAGGAGGCCTTCCATGGAGACCTGCGACCCGCCGTCCATGGCGTACCCGTAATAATCGTATCCGCTGTTCATCTCCACGGTTATCGAATCGATCCCTTCGGGCAGCGTCATCTGGCCGCTGGCCATGGTGGAGTAAGTCCATCTCAACTCCTTCACCGAGCCGGGAGATCCGGTATACCCTCCCGTGCCGGTGATGGTCCAGTAACCCTCCACCGTCCACTCCGCTCCCAGTTCATCGAAGGGGAAGGTCCATACCTCGTCAGCTCCCGCCACTGTAAACAATGCAATTGTCAGTATCGCAAGCTTTGTCATATAACGTGTCCCTTCAACCCGGATTGATCCTGCTGCCTTCATCATATTCAAGCGGTACCGAAAAAACCATACCTTTCTTTCAGCCCTCCGGGCCCCGCCATCCGAATACCTTCAGGTCCGCCGAGCCGTCCGGTCCGAAGATGATGCCTTCAGCTTCCAGCATCGCCCTCTGGAGCCGGCTCGGTTCTCCCCGGCTCCTCACGCTTATCCTGCCGCGGCTGTTCATTACCCTGTGCCAGGGAACATCGCTTTCAGGGCGCACCGAGGACATGGCGTAGCCCACGTTCCTGGCAGAGCACCTTCCAGCGATACGGGCGATTTGACCGTATGTGGCCACCCTGCCGGGAGGTACGGCCCTGACCGTATCGTATATCCTCCGGTACATGGGTCCCGGTTCATCCCTCACAGTCTATGGACCCCCGCGGTGTTCCTGAACCTCTGCCTGTCCCCGGGAGCGATATCGGAGGAGAACTCCAGCCTGACGCCGCGCTCCATCCTGTGGCCCCAGATCCAGCCGGACTCTATCCCCCTTCTTCGGACGATATCCTGACAGTCCTCGAGAAAGGCCGAAGTTACAGTGCCCTGCACCGCTCTTGTCCCGCCTCCTTCTATCCTTACCGTGAACATGGGAGGGAAGAGCCTTCTCATCAGTACCCTGAGGGTATTCCGCAGTCCCATTCCCCTCACAGGCTTCCCACCGGCATTATGTACAGCGGCGCCAGGCTGTCCTCGACTCCCAGAAGAGCGGCTGCCTCGTCGTCGCTGAATGCGCCTACGGCCACCGTTCCAAGGCCCATGGCGGTGGCCCGGAGGTAGATGTTCTGAGAGACATGCCCCGCCTCCATATGAACGTACCTGATGCCCCTCTCACCGTAGACGTCTGTGGTGACCGAGTAGTCCGCCAGTATTACCACAGCCAGGGCGGCATCCGTTATGCAGGACTGACCCAGGGCGGCTCCCGCCAGGTCGTCGAGGAACGTTCCGGTCATCAGGGTTTCCAGGGTCGATCTCTCCGGACGGTAGACGTAGATTCCCGGTCTCAGCCCATCCACTCTCTCGGCCACGACATGGATGGTCATTGGATAGGTTGCCCCGGCCGACGGCGCGGCCCTGTATCCCCTTTCGGAAGTTATTCCCTGGGCTGAATGGAGAATACCGGACAACTGAGGGAGTGTAACAGGGTCGTCGGAGTAGGATCTCACGGAGCGTCTGCTGTCTACAGCCTCTTCCAGGGTCATGCCGCTGCCGTCTTCGGGCGGGGGCAGCTGGAGAGTATCCTCCGCGGCGCAGGCGGCGGCAAGCGCGATCAGAGTCGGCAATAACAGTCTGTTCAACATCGTTCTCCTTTCGATGCAGGGTCCTTCGGATCCGTACTTGCTCAATACGGTCCCTGTACAATATAGTCAAGACCATGTTCCGCCCTGACTGAGACACCATTTTCTTCCCGGGAGTTGCCATGACGGAAAGCGTTCAGTACCTGAGGCAGGTCATAGACTCGTTGAGAGGGGTGGACAGGCTGATAACCTGGGAGAAGGACCCCCGGAAACTGATACGGGAAGCCTGCCGCATACTGTCGGGAATGGGCGGCTACGTCTACAGCTGGATACTGCTCACGGATGGATCGGGGAAAGTGATCGATTCGGCGGATTCGGGCATCGGCGATGATTTCCATAACCTCCTGGACATGGTTTCCTCCGGACAGCTCCCCCCCTGCGTCAGCATGGCGCTGGACACGGAGGAGGTTGTCCTCAACAGGGCCGACGAACCCTACTGCAGATCCTGCAGACTGAAGGAAGAGGATTACGAGCAGCTGGAGAGCTGCGTCACCAGGCTGGAGCATGACGGAACAGTGTTCGGGGTCATCGCCGCCGGATTCCCTTCGGAGCATAAGGCGGACGATACCCAGCAGGCCCTGTTCCGGGAGATGGCAGAGGATATAGCGTACGCCCTGCACGTGATCAGGCTGGAGGGGGAGAGGGACAGGTCCATTCGATCCCTGAGGGAATCCGAGGCTCTGCTCAACGCCTTCCTGGATCATTTCCCGGGACCCGCCTTCGTGAGGGACAGCAGCTCGAGGTATCTGCACGTGAACAGCTATTTCAGAGACCTCTTCGGTCCCGCCGAGAAATGGGTGGGCAAGAACCCTTCCTCTCTCTTTCCCGAGGATTACGCTTCCGGGATGATGGAAGAGGACGGCAGAACGCTTGAAAAGGGATACCATGTATACGAGAAGAGGCTGGACCTGGGGAATACCGGGTCGGTCTTCGAGGTCCATTCGTTCAGGATAGACAGGGAGGGGCTGGAGCCGCTGATAGGGGGAATCGCCGTTGACATAACCGAATGGTACCGTGCCAAGCTGGCTCTCAGGAACAGCGAGGAACAGCTGAGCCAGAGTGTCAGGAACATGGAGACTCTCCTCAGGACCATGCCGGATATCATGTTCGTTCTTACCAGGGACGGCGAATACGTGGAGTACTGGGTCGAGGATGAGAGCGACCTGGCCATTCCCTCCCGGAGCATAGTGGGAAGCAGTATCGGCGAGCTGGGGCTGTCAGATGACAAGCTGGATGAGATACTGGCAACCATAGGGAAAACCCTTGATACCGGAGCGATCCAGTCAGTGGAATACGAACTGGACATGGATTCCAGGCACCGGTATTTCGAGGCCAGGCTGGCCCCCTACGGCGGGGAAAGGGTCATAGCTGTGGTGAGGGATATCACAGCCCGCAGGGAAGCGGAGATGAAACGGCTTGAACTGGAGGGCCGCATCCAGCATACGCAGAAGCTGGAGAGCCTGGGAGTGCTGGCAGGCGGTATAGCCCACGATTTCAACAACCTGCTCATGGCCATAATGGGCAACGCCGACCTGGCCATGCTTTCGCTGGCCGAGGCCGGCACGGCAAAGAACTTTCTCGAGGAAATAGTAAGAGCCGCATCCACCGCATCGGACCTGGCCCGCCAGATGCTGGCCTACTCCGGCAGGAGCGATTTCGAGATACATCCCCTGGACCTGAACGAAATAGTATTGGAACTGACCCACATGCTCGAGGTCAGCATTTCCAAGAAAGCGGTCCTGAAGTTCAGGCTGGCGGAGGAGCTGCCCCGGATATCGGCGGACGCCACGCAGATAAGGCAGATCCTGATGAACCTCATAACCAATGCGTCAGAGGCCATAGAAGACAGGAGCGGTTACATATCCATAACTACCGGCGCCATGTACTGCGACCGGGAATACCTGGCCACCACCGAACTCACCGACGACATACGGGAGGATATGTACGTATACCTTGAGGTGGCGGACACCGGATGCGGAATGGACGGGTCCGTGAAGGCTCAGATCTTCGAGCCCTTCTTCACCACCAAATACACCGGAAGGGGGCTGGGGCTTTCCTCGGTCCTGGGCATCGTGAAAGGACACGGGGGCGCGGTAAAGGTCTACAGTGAACCTGGTGAGGGAACCACTTTCAAAGTCCTTTTTCCCGCCTGTCCGGTGAATGAGAACTCCGTTTCCATGCCCGGCACCGCTGCTGAAGCCGAGAGATGGAAATGCTCCGGGACCGTCCTCTTCGCCGACGACGAGGACACCGTTCTTGCCGTCGGCCGGAAGATGCTCCAGCACCTTGGTTTCGACGTTCTGGCCGCGCAGGACGGCAGACAGGCGCTTGACCTGTTCAGGGAGCATTCGAATAGCATAGTGCTGGCGGTGCTCGATCTGACGATGCCTCACCTGAGCGGGGACGAGGTATACCGTGAGATGCGCAGGGTCCGGAAAGATGTTCCGGTGATCGTCTCCAGCGGTTTCAGCAGGAAGGACGTGATGCACAGGTTCGCTGGAAAGCAGCTGCAGGGTTTTATTCAGAAACCGTACCGTGTGGAGGAATTTTCGCGCCTGATCAGGAGCGTAATGGACCCGGAGTGGACCGAAGGGTCAGAATAACCCCATCATCTTAAGAGCCATCGCCGCTATAGCCGCGGCCAGTATGGCCTTGATCCATCTGTCGCCCTTCCTGACCGCGAAGGAGGAGCCGAACCATCCCCCCAGCGATGTTCCGCAGGCCAGTACCAGTCCCGGAACCCATCTGACCTGACCCCCGAGAACGAAGACCGCAAGGGAGGGAAGCGTGTACAGGGCTATGATGATTATCTTCAGGCTGTTGGTCTTTACCAGGGAAAGACCGCCGGCCACCGAAAGGGCGAATATCACAAGGTAACCGGTACCCGCCTGAATGAACCCGCCGTAGATTCCCACGAAGAAGAACATCAGCAGCTGAAGCCCCGGATGGGCCAGGACCTCCGAGGAATGGTCCGACTCTGTCTTTCTGACCGGCCTGAAGATTATCACCAGTGCCAGCAGCATTACGGAAGAGAGGATGACCTTGAATGTCTCCTCGGGTATCTCCAGCGCGATGGTGGAGCCTATCAGAGCGCCGGCGGTGGCGGAAACGCCCAGCTTGAGGCCCTGTCTGAGGTCCCGGAAGCCCAGCCTTCTGAAGTTCTTCATGGCGAAGAGGTTCTGGAGCAGTATTGCTATCCTGTTGGTCCCGTTGGCGGCGGTGGGGGGAAGGCCTCCGAGAAGAATGAGGAGGGGGATGGTTATGAAGGAGCCTCCCCCGGCGTTAACGTTAACGAAGCCGGCGGCCACTCCAGCGAGGAACAGCAGCATTGCACCTGGCAGAGTCATGTCGTATCGTCCTTCTGAGGTAAGTATGGACTCTAACAGGAAAAAGGGGTGACGCCAAGTTCACCCCCTGTGGAGGTTGTATGACTCCCCTGCTGCTTTCCATAGGTTTCTCGCTGCTGTTGCTGGTCGGATTGCTTCTCCTGCTGCGTGCCCGCTTCAGGAAAGCCGGCCGGGACGTCCATTCCAGGTATCCGGAGCATGTGAGACTGCTCACCCAGCCCATGGCCAATTTCTTCGGGCTGCGTTCCTCGGGGATGAAGCAGGTCCGGGGCAACGGCATGCTGATCCTGACCCGGTCAGAGATCTTTTTCAGGATGCTGCTTCCCTCCAGGGAGTTCAGAATACCCCTGGACAGCGTGACCGCCCTGAAGACACCCACCAGTTTTCTGGGCAGGTCCAAAGGGCGAAGACTGCTTCAGGTGGATTTCACATCCTTCGACGGACAGGAAGATTCAGCCGCCTGGCTGGTGGAAGACCCGGACCGCTGGGATGAGATGGTGAGGAAAACCGCCGGCCTGGACTGAATCTTCCCCATGCTTCCTACGCAGTACCCGCGGATGCGGGTTTTTCCGCGGGCTTCTCCACCAGCCCCAGCTTTTCCAGTCTCAGCGTGACCGCGTACGAGCTTCTTTTGAGCTTCTCGGCTATCCTGTCCCGGTCCGTGTTCTTATCGAACTCCCGGCGGAGAATATCCTCCTCCTCTTCGGTCCAGGCCTTCCCGCTTCTCTCGTACTTGCCGCTGGACGGGCCTTCCGGCAGGGGCCCCCTTTCGTCCTGTGCCTCCTGCAGGGCGGAGAACGCCGCGCTGAGTACATCCCTCACATCCTCCAGGTTCTCCTCGAAGATGAATATCCGGTTCTGGTCGAATCCGGTATCGGAGACCCTCCGGGATTCGGTGATGGATATGTAGAACCTGAAATTCACCGCCTGCCTGACGTCAACGAAGTATGTGGTCCTTCCGGCGGAGGCCCTTCCGCTGTAAACCATGCCGTTCTCTTCACTCATTTTCCACTCCCTTCCGTTACTGAACAGGTGTTCACTGTAAGTGTCCCCGATATCGCGGGACTTGTCAAGACCTGTCACACTGGAGTACCTTCCATCCCGGTACTTTCATTCAGGGAGGTGAGAAGTGCGGCAGCCGTCACCGGTGCTTCCGGTAAGCAGGGACGAGATGGAAAGCCTTGGATGGGATGCGTGTGACGTTATCCTCGTCACCGGGGACGCCTACGTAGACCATCCCTCCTTCGGCGCCGCTCTCATAGGAAGGCACCTGGAAAGCCTCGGCTACAGGGTAGGCATCATTCCGCAGCCGGATCATGGATCCACCGAAGATATTCTGAGGCTTGGACTTCCAAGGCTCTTCGCGGGAGTGACTTCCGGCGCCATGGATTCCATGGTGAACCATTACACCTCACTGAACAGACTGAGGTCGAATGACGCCTATTCACCGGGGGGGAGACCCGGCCTCAGACCGGACAGGGCGCTCCTGCGGTACGTGAACCTGGTGCAGAGGGCCATGCCCGGTATCCCGGTGGTGATAGGAGGCATCGAGGCCAGCATGCGAAGGTTCAGCCATTACGATTACTGGAGCGACAGTGTGAGAAAATCCGTTCTGCTGGATACAAAGGCCGGTATACTTGTCTACGGCATGGGGGAGAGGGCTGCCGGCGAGATAGCCGCCGCCCTGGAAACGGGAGGGGACCTGCTGGGAATAAGGGGTACGGCTGTATACATGGGCGCCGGGGCCTTTGAAAGCTCGAGCATCGACGATTACGTCGAACTGCCAGAGCATGAGAGGGTTGTCCGGGACCCCCATGCTTTCATGGAAATGACCGGTCTCATAGAAAGGGAGAGCAGTCCCTGGTCCGGATCCGTCCTGGTCCAGAGGGCGGACAGCCGGGTCGTAATCGCCGCTCCCCCCGCCATCCCCCTGTCCACCGAGGAGATGGACGCCCTGTACGAGCTTCCCTTCTCCCGGGAGGCTCATCCCTCCTACGAAGAGGAAATCCCCGCACTCACGATGATACGGAACTCCGTAACCGTCGTCCGCGGCTGCTCCGGAGGGTGCAGCTTCTGCGCCCTCGGGCTCCATCAGGGGCGCTTCATTACCAGCAGGAGCGTTCCTTCGGTCCTCCGCGAGGTCGGCCGGCTGACGGGGAAGGAGTACTTCCATGGAACGGTGACGGACCTCGGAGGGCCCACGGCGAACCTCTACGGAACAGGCTGCGCCGGAGGGGACAGGATGGAGAGGTGCAGAAGGCCTTCCTGTCTCCACCCGGACATATGCCGCAACTTCGTTGCCGACCAGTCCGCCTATATTCGGCTGCTGGAAGAGGTTGCCGCTCTGGATGGGGTCGGCAACGTCTTCGTGTCCAGCGGTATCCGTTTCGACGTGGCGCTCAGGGACCCGGCATTCATCAGCAAACTGGCCGGGGACAATGTGCCGGGATTCCTGAAGATAGCTCCTGAGCACTTTGCCCCGGGAGTGCTGAGGCTGATGAGGAAGCCGTCACCGGAACTCTGGAGAGAATTCCTCGAGCTGTTCAGAAAGGCCTCGGAACAGGCCGGAAAAGAACAGTATGTAAAGCCTTACATAATGGCGGCATTTCCCGGGTGCGGGATGAAGGACATGCAACTGGCCGCCGATGAGCTGGAAAAGGAGGGAATGCGGCCGGAGAAGGCTCAGATATTCCTGCCAACCCCGATGACCATGGCCACCGCCATGTACCTGACGGGTCTAGACCCGGACAGCGGTGACCGGATCAGAGTGGCCAGAAAACCCTCGGAAAAGAGACGCCAGCTCGGAGCGCTTCCCGGCCATTCATCGAGGAAGACCCGCGAAATCACCCAATAAAAGCGTATTATCAACGTATTTTTCTATAACACGGTATTTTTTTCGCATCTATGACGATATATTTTCTGTACATTACAAAATAGAAAAATTTATTGACAAATTATAAATTCATGTTTATATATTGCTAAGAAATTTTGTTTGAACCGCGAAAGGAGAAAACAATGACCGAGGAGAGAAGAACAATACTTCAGATGGTGGCCGACGGGAAGATAACCGCGGACCAGGGAGCCGGGCTCCTGGAGGCGCTGGAAAAGGGTGAGCGGAAGAGAAGGGACGACTCCTCCCCGGCTATGAAGGCCAGGGAGAGGAAGCGCATTCTGAGCGAGCGCTTGCGCAGCGGTGAGGCCGGCGGACTGGAAGGGCTTCGGGATATAGGCAGGATGGTGCGGAGCATGATAAGGGAGTCCGCAGCCGGCATGGAAGATGACGGGTTCTCCCCGGAAGAGGATGAATTCCTGAACGGGTCGGAAGAGCTGCTTGAGGGGCCGCTGGACCTCGAGCGGGGAACACGGCTGGTGGTGAGAAGGGGGCCGGCCGGCAACTCATCCGGCGATGTCTATCTCACCGGAGCCGGTGGTTCCGCCCTGGAGAGGACCGAAGAGGATTCCTCCGACGTCCGGTACCGCAGGGAAGGTGATACGGTATACCTGAGGTGGCGGTCGGGAGACCTTCACCTGGCTGTTCCGGAAACCGCGGACAGGATCATGCTGAGGCTGGCGGGCGGTAACGCGTTCATCAGCGGGGTCGCCTCATCGGTGAAAGCCAGGACTAAGGGCGGTAACGCGACCCTGGACGGGATTTCCCGTGATTTCAGCGTGAAGACCCTGGGAGGGAACGTGACGATCAGACTCCCGGAGGAATGGAGGGGGAACTCAAAGGCTTCCGTCATGGGCGGCCGTCTGTCACTTGAACTGTCCCGGAATACGCGGGCAAGGATATACGCCAGGGCCATGGGTGGCGAAGTATCCGTGCCCGAGGACATCCAGGCCGAGCATGAAGCTGGACATCCGGGCTCATCCGAAGTAAATATTGACCTGTCCTCCGGGGAGGAATCGTCCGACCTGGCGCTCAGGGCCATGGGAGGGGACATATGCGTCGGTCTTTCGAGCGACTGATATACGGCCCGCTACCAGGGAATGAGAGCTATGACTGACAGCCTGATACCACCCGAATGTCCCGGATGCGGAGGAAGGCTCATAGTGGTGAAACTGCAGTGCACATCCTGCGGCACCGAGGTGACCGGTGAGTTCGACGTCTGCCCCGTATGCACCCTGGAGGGCCCCGGCAGGGAGCTGTTCGACCTGTTCATGGAGAGCAGGGGCAATCTGAAGGAGGTGCAGAGGAGGCTGGGCGTATCCTATCCCACGGCCAGGCAGAGGATCGAAGGCATGTTTCTCCAGTTGAGGAGCGACCCGCCCCGGCAGGAACCCTCCGAGGTTCTGCGGAAACTGAGTGACGGCGAGATCGATGTGGAGACTGCCATGAAGCTGCTTTCGGGAGAGTAGAGCCCCTTCAGGGAATGACTAGCTGCTGCCGCGGGCTGAACTCCGTCTCACCGCCAGCAGAGTGAAATCATCTGAGTAGCTCGATGAGCCGTGGAACCGCTCCACACTCCTGTCTATCGTCTCCAGGAGCCTTTCCGGGCCGATGTCCAGGTTCTCCCGCACAAGGGCCTCTATCCTGCGGTCACCGAATTCTTCCCCCCGGGGGTTCATGGCTTCGCTGACGCCATCGGTATACATCAGGATGGTATCACCCGGGTCGAAGGACACCAGCCCCTCCGTGTACCTGGCCTCTCTGGCCACTCCGAAAAGCAGACCACCCTCGGTGAGTCTCTCCGATTCTCCGCTACTCCTCACCAGCAGTGGAGGGTCATGACCTGCGTTCACGTAGCTGACCCTGCCCGTCTGAGGGTCCACACAGGCCATGAAGAAAGTGATGAAGAGTTCCGAGGGCGTGTTGTCGTAGATGAGGGAGTTCATCCTTGCGGCGGATTCTGCCAGGGATATGCCCATATCCCTCGTGGTCCTGAGGGACGCCTGAAGGTTCGCCATGAGCAGGGCGGGACCCACGCCCTTTCCTGCCACGTCGGCCACGGCTATGGTGACCCTGCCATCCTTCAGAGGCATCACATCGTAATAGTCCCCCGCAACGTCGAGACAGAAGCGTATCAGGGCCCTGATCTCCAGCCCCGGTATTCGGGGTATCTCTCCCGGAAGAAGTCCCTGCTGGATCCTTCTGGCTACAGACAGCTGCTCCTGCAGCTTCTGCTTCTCTATCCTCTCCTGAAGGAGCTGGATGTTCTCCGCCACCAGGGCTATCTGGGCGGAGAAGCTGCTAAGAAGCTCGAGTTCCCCGGCGCTGAAATCCTCCCCGTTGGTCTTGCTGCTTATCGCCAGAAAACCCACCAGACCGGAACCAGCTGTCAGGGGCAGGATCACGGCGCATTTCCGCTCCTCGAACCATCTCTGCTGCTCCCCGGTCAGCGATACTCTGCCGCTTTCCACAGCTTCGTCGAGCAGTACCGGGACCTCCCTGCTGAGAAGCCTCTCCACCAGCGGGTCAGAAGCGCTGAAGGGCGTCGGTTCGCTGTCCTGAAGGGTGAACCGGCCCGTGTCCTCGGCCATGAGCAGGGGATATATCCTTTCCGCCGCCAGCCCGTCTGCCAGTTTCTTCTGCAGATTGTTCCAGAATGAGCTTCCCTCGGCCCGGACCATGCTCGACGCCAGGAAGTCTCTCAGAAGTTCTCTCAGTCTCCTCTTCTCCGGGTAGAAATAGTCCTCCACCCTGGATCTGAGCTTTCTCTGGGTGGGCATGAAAGCCAGCGCGAGGATGAGTCCCAGGACCAGGGTGGGGGTCCGGCTGCTTATTCCCACCTCGTTCAGGAGGAACTCACCGAAGAGGTAGAGCAGTCCGAAGAAGACCAGAACCAGGAGAAGGTTAACCGCCAGGAAACGGGTTCCCCTTCTCAGCCTTCCCTCAACCTCCAGGAGCCTGTACTTCCTGAAGGCGTATATGATGGATACGGGAATGGGAAGGAGGAAGAGGAACACGATGTTGACTATCAGCATGTGCGTCTGAATGGGAAGCTGCAGCTGCAAGTAATTGACTGTGTAGATGAACCAGCCGTAAAGGATGAACAGGGCGATGCCCGGGAAAGACCCCAGCAGCACAAGCCTGGTCTGCCTTCTCTCTATGAAGCTGTCGGCGCCCGCAGTGTTTCGAATGAGCAGTACGAATCCGCCCGTCAGGTAGATGGTCTGATATACGCTCACCGTCAGCATATCAGGTAAGCTCGACCTGAGAATCGCGTACAGGCCTCCGACGATGACCGGCAGGAAGATGAGGACGTTGGCCAGGATCCTGTTGCTCCTGTAGAGTGAGTTCGTCTGTGGAAACAGCAGGTGCAGCTTGAGCCAGAAAGCGGACGATGACAGGCCCAGTACGGCGAACAGGGTGATCATCATATCGGGAAGCTGGAATGACGCGTAAAGGTAGGCGACTATGGTACTCGCGAGGGCCATGTGCACGGCGAGGGTCGCGCAGAACAGGGACAGGGTCCTGACCGCCGCCGAAGCCGATCGTCGGACAAGCCCCCAGACTCCGGTCAGAAGGAGCCCCATTGCTATAAGCGTCCTGAGAAGGAACATGGTCCATATCTGGAGCTTCAGCGGGCCGGGAATGGACCGGGTCACTATATCGGTGGTGTAGAGTTCTCCCCCCTGCCTGAACATTATCTCGATGGTCCGTCCGGGAGGGGTATCCATGGAGAATGTCCTCAGGTAGTTCTCCCAAGTGGCGGGCCGGCCGTTCACCGCTACCAGCAGGTCGCCACTCTGCGGATAGGGAGGGTGCGGAAAATCATCAGGGTCGATCTCCACGAACGGGGGAAATGAACTCTCCTCGTCTATTCTCACGAAACTCCACATGTCACCGGTGTTGGTTATTCTGTAGACCTTCGTGTATTCCCTGAACAGGTAGACGGCGCAGAATACCGCGGAGGCCAGCATGACAAGCAGTGTAAGGGCGAGTACCATCCGTCTGGGCAATCCGTCACCATCCTTCGTCATCGGTGCCGTTCCGTGTATCATTGAATGTCGTTAGTGAATATGCAAAAAAACCGGCCGTTCGAAAGGCCGGTCAGGGCCTGATGCTTACCTCGGCCGCGAGTCCATTTTTCCGTATCGCTTCCGCCGTTTCCTCCAGGTAATCCCTGGAATAGGAGGGAAGGCCGGTGAGTTCAGGGGAAAGGGTCTTGCCGGAATGGAAGGTCTGTAGGATGTACCTGTTCACTCTGCCCGTCTCGCTCAGTATCTCCATCACGCCGTCACGGTCCACGATACCCGGGACCATGGTGGTCCTGAACTCGTATGCGGGCAGTGATCTTATTATTCCGATGGATTCCCTGATATCGCCGAACACGGCTTTTTCACCCGTTGCCCTGAGATACCCGCGTGGAGAACTCTTCAGGTCCATCGCCACGTAATCCACATGGTGGAGTATTCCGTTCAGCCTGTCGGGCAGCGTACCGTTCGTGTCCAGTTTGACGGACAGTGACGTCTCCCGCTTTATCTGGCCTGTCAGCTCCTCTATTCCGTCGTAGAGGAGAGGTTCGCCTCCGGTGATGGTGACAGCCTCTATGAAACCTTCTCTGGCCTTCAGTTCGCTTATCGCCTGCTCATGGGAAAGACCGCACTCTTCGTCCAGCATGTCCGGCCGCACCAGTTCCGGGTTATGGCAGAAAGGGCAGTGGAGGTTGCATCCGGACAGGAAAAGGATGGAGCATATCTTCCCTGGATACTCTATGAGACTGGTGCCGGTGAGGGAGCGGATCAACTACCGGCCTTTTTCCCGTCATCTTCAAGCGTAACGTACTCCCGCTGGGAAAATTCCTCACGCTTCCCCTTGTTCCAGCTCTGGACCGGTCTGTAATAACCCACTATCCTGGAGTAGACCTCAGTCTTGATAGCTCTTATCCGGTCATCCTGCTTGACTTCAGGCATTGGTAGACACCTTTCCTATCTTGAGGAACAGATCCCGCTGCCCTTCGTGAACGGGCTCCTCGACCTTTGAATAGCTTCCTTCCGGTATCCGCTGGAACTCATCCGCGTTGACTATCTCCCCGTACTTGGCAAGCTCCTCCCGTGTGTGCGGGTAGGGGCAGAGGAAATGTTCTCCAGCGATGTAACCGTGGACCGGACATATGGAGAAGGTGGGGGTGAAGCTGAAATAGGGCAGATGGTACCGCGAGACCACCGAGCGAGCCAGTTTCCTCACCATGCGCCAGTCGGTTATGGCCTCCCCTATGAAGACGTGCACCACGGTTCCCCCGGTGAACATGGTCTGAAGCGGGTCCTGATGCTCGAGCAGGCCGAATATGTCCCTCTGCTCGGTGACCGGAAGATGGACCGAATTCGTGTAGTAAGGGTTTGAACTGCCCATGGCATAGGCGTCAGGAAACTGGCCCTTGTCCTTGCGGGCCAGGCTGTAGGAGGCCCCCTCCGCCGGGGAGGCTTCCAGATTGTAGAGATTTCCAGTCTCCGTCTGGAATTCCGTCAGCTTTTCCCGCATGAATGCAAGCACCTTGAGCGACCACGCGCGTCCCTCCTCGGTGGCTATGCTCTCCCCGAGGAAGTTCACCGCGCACTCGTTCATGCCGATGAGGCCGATGGTGGAGAAGTGGTTGTCCCAGTACTTTCCCAGCTGGGACTTGATGCTTCGCAGGTAGTGGCTGGTGTAGGGATAGAGCCCCTGCTCGGTCAGCTTTTCTATCAGGTCCCGCTTCAGCTCCAGCGACTCCCTGGCAGCCTCCATGACGTAGGAGAGCCTGTCGAAGAACTCAGCCTCTCCCGCGGAGGTGTATCCAATCCTCGGGAGGTTCACCGTAACCACCCCTATGGAGCCGGTAAGGGGGTTTGAGCCGAAAAGCCCTCCTCCCCGGTTGCGAAGCTCCCTGTTGTCCAGGCGAAGCCTGCAGCACATGCTCCTGGCGTCATCCGGGTCCATGTCTGAATTTACGAAATTGCTGAAGTAGGGCACCCCGTACTTTCCCGTCATCTCCCAGATGGGCTGCAGGTCGTCATTGTCCCATTCGAAATCCTTGGTCAGGTTGTAGGTGGGAATGGGAAATGTGAATATCCTGCCCTTCGAATCCCCCTCCATCATCAGCTCGGCGAAGGCCCTGTTTATCATGTTCATCTCGAGCTGGAAGTCACCGTAGACCTGGTCCCTGGGCCTTCCGCCGATTATCACCCTCTCCTCCCTGAGGGAGGCGGAGGGCTTGAGGTCCATGGTTATGTTGGTGAAGGGAGCCTGGAAGCCCACCCTGGTGGGAATGTTCACATTGAAAAGGAACTCCTGGAAAGCCTGCCTTACCTGCGGGTACTCCAGGCCGTCGTACCTTATGAACGGCGCCAGCAGGGTGTCGAAGCTGGAAAAGGCCTGGGCTCCCGCCGCCTCTCCCTGCAGCGTATAGAAGAAGTTCACTATCTGTCCCAGGGCGGTCCTGAGATGGACCGGGGGGGAGGACTCCGTCTTTCCCCTGGCCCCCCTGAAACCCTCTCTGAGAAGGGTCATCAGGTCCCATCCGACGCAGTAGGGGCCCAGTATTCCCAGGTCGTGTATGTGAAAGTCGCCGTTCTCCTGAAGCTCCCTTATGCGGGGAGTGTATATCCTGCTGAGCCAGTATTTCCTGGTTATGGAGGAGGAGAGGTAGAAATTGAGCCCCTGAAGGGAGTAGTTCATGTTGGAGTTTTCCTTGACCCTCCAGTCCGCCTTGCCCAGGTAATCAACGACTATCCCCTCCATGCCGCTGAGGAGATGGTCCACGTCCCTTGCCTCGTTCTTCTTCTCCCGGTACAGGATGAACGCTCTGGCGGCTGATGTCAGCTTGCGGAGAACGAATGTTTCCTCGATGAAGTCCTTGATATGCTCAACCGTGGGAATGGAGCCGGCCTTGAAGAAGTTCATGTAGAGGGCCGCCTCCACCTGGTCGGTTATCTCCCTGGAGTCGGCCTCCGTGGAAGAGGCCCTGAGTGTCCGCTCCACCGCCTTCTCTATCTTGCGCTTGCTGAAAGTGACTATACTGCCGTCACGCTTGCGGATCAGCCAGTTCATGATTTACCCCAAAGCAGCGGAATCAGCCCCTCAAAATCCGTCATACGGAATAAACTGTGAATAATGCGCCCATATTGTCATCCCGGCACCGACCATACCCTTCGATAATATTCTCTGCCGGTACCGTGTCAAGAGACTGAACACTATATCTGGTGTGAGCATTATGATCAGGTGTCCATATATTGAGCTATATGCAAGACATACATCATTCTTCGTGAACGCTCCACCGAAAGGAACCCCGTTCCCTTTGCCAGGCTGGTTCCAGCGGCTGCTTTTGTAACATATTGCCAGTCAACGAGGACATGGGGAAAGTTACCGAAACTCGTGAAGGGCCGGTTGAATGAAACCCAGGTTGCTGGCGCTTACAGCGGTGCTGTTCTGGTCCACTGCGGCTTCCGCGTTCAAGATAACACTTCGCTGGCTGAGTCCCTACCAGCTGGTCCTGCTTTCGTCGGCTGTATCCACTATGGCCCTGTGGGCGGCGGTAATGTTCCGCGGCCGGCGGCGTCTGCTTCCGCCCCTTTCCGGCCCCGAACTACTCAGGTCCGCCGCCAGGGGAGCCCTCAATCCTTTCATCTATTATCTGGTCCTGCTGGAGGCCTACGACAGGCTCCCCGCCCAGATAGCCATGGTAATCAACTACCTGTGGCCTGTCATGCTGATGCTTCTGTCCGCCCCGCTGCTGGGGCAGCGGATCAACATGAGAATGGCGGTCTCCTCCCTGGTGAGCTTCTGCGGCATAGGAATACTGGCCCTCGGCGGAAACCCGGTGGGGGGACAGCTGTCCGTGGCTGCCATCGGCCTCGCTCTGCTCAGTACTGTGATATGGGCGCTCTACTGGATACTGAACGTCCGCTCCAGGGGGGACCCGATCGTCGACCTCGCGCGCTCCTTCAGCTTCGGTCTCCTGTTCCTGCTTCTTCTCGGACTGGTGAGGGGGGACCTGGCCGAAACGGCGGGAGCCGGAGTAAAAGGGCTGCTGGGAGCCGCGTACATCGGAATGTTCGAGATGGGAATAACCTTCGTGGTATGGCTGAGGGCGCTTCAGCTGGCGGAGACCACCTCCGAGGTTGGAAGCTATATATACCTGACCCCTTTCCTCTCGCTGGTATTCATAGGCACAGCGGTGGGGGAAACCATCGGGCTCTACACTGTTACAGGCCTGATAATGGTCATAACCGGCATCCTCATCCAGCGGGGCCGGACTTGACTTCGAATATTTCGACAAATTGAATTAACATAAATAAAATTTATAATAAAGCATAATAATATAAATATATTTTAATATAAACAGACTGCAGCTCAGACCAGGTCTCTGATGCGGCCGCGGAAGAGCCGTTTGACAATCGTCAGGAGAAGAGGTGCCAGCAGGACCACAAATACTGTCCTGACGTTCCAGCTGTTCAGAATGAAGGCCAGGGCCAGTCCGGCCGCCGGGGGATGTTCGGTATCGGTGACCACCATGATGAAGATGGACAGACCGACCGCCAGAGCTCCCATCGTGATCATTATTATGTCCCAGTCCGCCGTTCCCTCCGTTCCCAACAGGTCCGCCATCAGGGAGCAAGCTATGCCGGTGACCGCACCGGCCGCGTACCCGCCGAACAGGGCCCTGCTCTTCGCGGAATAGGCATTGGGAGCCGTGAACACTATGAATGCGGATGCTCCGATGGAAGCGATTATCGCCGTCTGCTCCGTGGCGTCAAGCGTCAGGAGGACCAGTATCACGGTCAGCGCGGCAAGCATGCACTGGAATGCGTACGCGCCCACATGGTGCCGGAACTTCCTGTCAGTCAGCCTCATTCCTCGAGCCCTCACACTCCGCCGGCAATGGTGGTGTAGGTTATCCCCCTGCCCAGCCATTCGACGGCGGCCCTCTGAATGTCCTCCCTGGCAAGGGCGCAAACCCTGGTCATTACGGTACGGTCATGGTCCAGCGGCAGTCCTGTTGACGCGTAGGTCAGCAGCATCCTTGCCATCGAGCTGTATTTCATCATGCTCAGTTCCTGCATGCCTATGTAGGATGTCTGCTCCAGTCGAAGCTCGTTCAGGCTCACCTTTTCCTTCCACAGGGAACTGAACTCCTCTGTGAGCCTTGCGTACGCCTGCGGCAGGGACCGGGGGCTGGTCAGCACCAGGGCCACTATCCTTCCTCGCGCAGAAAGCGGTATGTACATGCTGCCCGCATGGTATGACAGCCCCGCTTCCCTGATTTTCCTGCCCAACCTGGAACCAATCCCCTCTCCCAGTATCCGGCTGAGGATAGATATGGCGTACCTGTCCTCATGCAGCCTTGAAGGTGCGGGAGAACCTGTCAGCAGAGCAACCTGCTCCCTGCCATCCAGCTTTACGGTTATCTCCGAGGAGCTGATCGAATTCCGGGCGGGAGGCGGAGGGGAGAAAGTGGTATTCGGGTTCTTCCAGCTGGAAAAATGCCTCTCTACGGCATTCAGCAGCTCATCTTCCTGAAAATTTCCCACCGCCACTAAAATCGTACCTTCCGGCCTGCAGCATCTCCCGTGGAAATCCACAAGATCATCTCCGGTAATGGACAGCAGAGATTCTCTCGTAGGGACGGAAGACATTTCCGGCGGGTCTGTGGACTGCCGTGAGAATGAGTCCATAGCTGCGCCGATGGGGGTGCCCAGCCATTCTTCGAGGCTGGATATCGCTTCTGATCTTACCGATTCCAGGTCTTCCGGGCGCAATGCGGGTGTTCTCAGCATGTCGGAAATGACCTGGAGTACCCGGTCGGCGTCCTGCGCCAGCGAGGTTATCATTCCGCCTGAGAACTCATCGGTGGATGAGAAATCCAGGGACGTGCCCAGGTTCTCCAGTCTGGAGTTGAACTCTATGCGGTCCTCATCCGGAGTTCCATGCGCCATGGTCTCCGCAGTTATCTGAGCGAGCCCGGTGAGCCCCGCCGGCTCCATGGAGGAACCCATGGGGCAGGAGAAGCCCAGGGATACTATGGGAAAGGAAGCATCCTGCCTCATGATCAGTCGAAGGCCGTTTCCCAGTTTTACTTCCCGGCAGCCGTCGGCCACCGACCTTTCGGGGACCTCGAGGAACCTGTCCGGTATCTCCAGCTCCGAAGGTTCCTGTGCTGCCGGCGGGGAAAGATCCGGCGAGGGCTCACGGTTTTTTCCGGCCCTCGGGGTGCGAACGGCTTTCGGTCCCGAGGAAGGTCTCAGGAGCACAACGGTTGAATTGGCCGGAGTGAGGTATGCGGAAGCCGCCCGAATGATGTCCTCACGGCTCACGGACTGGAGACGGTCCATTCTGTGCCAGTGATGGAACGGGTCATGGAACTTGGCGTAGCCGGTTGTTAGCCTTCTCGACCTGCCCTGCTGGTCCGCGTCCGATATCATCCCCCAGGCGTTCCTTCTCCTCTTGAGAATATTCAGAGTGTTCTCATCCATTCCATTTTCCGACAGCCTGCTGAGTTCGCGGAAGATGATGTCCTCGACCCGGTCCGGAGCCCCCCGTTCGGGAAGGGTGGCCCCTATCACGAAGAGACCGTGCTGAACGTGAGAGTTGGCATAGGATGAAACGTCCAGGACCAGCGAGGGTTTGACCAGCAGTTCCTCGAACCTGCTGGACCTGCCTGAGGAAAGGTAGACCGAAATCAGAGAAAGGGCCACGGAATCCGGATGATCTTCAGGGGGCGCTCGAAACCCGATGCTAATCCTGGGAAGCTGTGAGGGATGTTCGGTCGAGACCCTGCGCTGTTCCTTCTGGGACGGCTCCGGGTCCACTCCCGGCCTGTCCGCTGCACTCCCGGCCCCGGCTCCGAAGAGGTCTTCGATTAACTTACCGGTATCATCCGTGTCTATATCCCCCACCACTGACAGCACCGCGTTCGAAGGGGTGTAGAAGTCATGGTAGAATTTCCTGAGCCCTTCTGGAGTGAACCGGCGTATGTCTTCGGCTGTACCTGTTATCGGCCTGCCGTAGGGATGTGTCGGGAAAGCGGTCTTGTACAGAAGCGAGTCCAGCGAACCTTCGGGGTCGTCCCTCTGCGTGAGGAGCTCCTCCTCGAGTATCACCGCGGTCTCAGAATTGACGTCCTCATCTTTCATGGTGCAGTTGAACATCCTGTCCGATTCCATCTCCAGGATGTCCCTCAGCCCGGCCTTTGGAAGGACGGAGTAGTAAACGGTGATGTCCCTGGAGGTATAGGCGTTGGCCACTCCGCCGTTGAGCTGGACCGTCTCCCAGTATTTACCAGCCCCGAAGTTTCCTGAACCCTTGAACATCATGTGCTCGCACAGGTGGCTGTATCCCCTGGTGTTCTCCGTTTCCCACAGGGAGCCGGCGCCGAACGCGATGTTGACCGCCGCCACCGGTGAATAGGACAGCCTCTGAAGGATCACGGTAAGACCGTTCTTCAGCCTTCGCACCACTACATTGCGAGGCTTCCTGATGGAGCCGCCCGGGTTCATCCCTGCGGTATCTGCCACGGGAGATACCTTGTCACGGTCTATTCCGATAGCAGGTCCTCCATTGTTATTCCTCCGGCGATGGACACGAACCATTTCCCGGGGATCAGGTATTCCGCCGCCGCATTCCTTATGTCATCCGGCCTGAGAGCGAGGACACGCTGCAGGTGCTGAAGGTCCCAGTCCAGCGGCCGGTCGTTCAGGTGAAGGCTCACCAGCCTGCCGGACTGTCCTCCGTAGCTCATTCCCGAGAAGGCATTCCTTCCCACAGCGTTGGCCTTTGCCAGGCGGAGCTCGATTTCCTCCACGTTCTCCGAGGCTATCCTCTCCATCTCGGCGATGACCGAGGAGGTCGCCTGCGGAACGTAGTCGCTCAGTGTCGAAAGGTAGGCTGAGAAGACTCCAGTACTGTCGAAATGAGTCGACCAGCTTCCGACTCCGTATGCCAGACCCTGCTCGTCACGGACGCTGTGTCCCAGCCGGGAGCCTATTCCCCTGCCCAGTATGGTGTTCATCACGGTGAAAGCGGGATACTCCGGAAGTTCCGTGCCCGGGGCGTTCCTGCCCACCAGCACGCTGGCCTGTACCCTGCCCGGCATGAACGTGACCACAGTGTCACCCGGAGCGGAGGAGAACTGAGGAATGTGCGCTTCCGGAAGGGGTTCGGCCGGATTCTCCCAGGAGCCGAAATGCTCCAGCGCCAGCTCGCGGACTGCCTGGGGGTCGATGTCTCCCACTACAGCTATGACAGAGCCTTCGGGACGGCAGCAGCTGCCGTAGAAGTCCATTACCTCGTCCAGCGTTATCCTGTCCAGTGTGGCCCGGGAAGCGCTCCTGTAGTCCTCCGGGGCCCTTGCGGTCATGGAGGCCAGACTGTCGGCGGCGATGGAGAATGACCGCTCGGCCGCCGCTTCCAGGTTGGCGTACTGCTCGTTCATCACCGTTCGCATATCGGCCTCTCTGAAGGCAGGCCTCAGCAGAAGGTCCGACACGGTCTGAAAAGCTATCTCAAGGTCCTCCGACAGAAGAAGGATCGTTCCGGTGGAATGCTCCTGGCCCGCCCCGAACCTGAGGTAGGACCCCTCCGTCTCCAGCCGCCTGTGGAACCTGCCGTAGTCGAGTTCCTCGGTTCCCCTGAGCATCGTTTCGGCCGTCACCCCGGCGAGGCCGTTCAGCCGGGAAGAATGCCTGAGCGCTCCCATGGGGACTGCGAAGCTGACCGAAACAACGGGGAAGGTGTGGTCCTCCGACATAAGCAGGACCAGACCGTTGGGCAGCTGGAACTCCACAACATCTTCGAAGATGGAGCTTTCCGGCGGGGTCAGGAAATCTTCCGGTATCTCCAGCCCCTCGTAGCTGATGGAAGAGGGTTCCGTTATATCCGTGGGCAGTTCCTCCCTGGACCCGCCCCCATGCATTCCCGTTTCCCCCGACGGTCTCAGCACCGCGACGCTAACCGCGTCCCTGCGGAAATACTCGGTCGCCACCCGTCTGATATCCTCCGGAGTCAGCAGCTCTATCAGTTCCAGCTGCTTCCTGGAATGGAGCGGGTCGCCGAACATGGTGGCCGAAAGGCTGTAGCTCATGCCAAGGCCGATGGGGCTGGCTTCTCCCAGGATCTCCCGGGCTCTGTACCTGTTCCTGTGCCGGTCCAGCTCATCGGACGGTATACCGTTGATCGCCATGTCCTCCAGTTCGTTCCATATTATCTCCCGGACCTCCTCCATGGTGACGCTGCTCTCCTCCGGCGGGTTCATGGTCACGTAAATATTGAAAAGGCCGGGATCGATACCGCCATCGTTCCGGGCGCCGGCGCTGTGAACGAGGCCGGGCTCCACCAGGACCTGTTCCAGCCTGCTGGACCGTCCCCCCGAAAGGTAGGAGGATATCATTCTGAGGGCGGGATTGTCCGGGTGGTCCCCCGCGACGGTATGAAAGGCCATCACGAAGCGGGGAAGGTTGGAGGCGTGCTCAATCTCTATCATCCTTGCCTCGAGCTGCTGCGGTTCCGAAGGTATCGATTCCTCCGGGACCTCCCCTGACGGGATGTCCCCGAAATACTCCCCTACCCGCTCGAGGAGTTCTTCCGTCTGGAAATCACCCACGAAAGTAAGCACTGCGTTGGAAGGGCAGTAATAGGTTTCGTAGTAGCATCTGGCTTTTTCCCGGTCGTAGCCCAGTATGTTCTCGTCGTACCCTATGACCGGATTCCGGTAGGGATGCTCCGTGAAAGCCAACTGTCCCAGCGCTTCCCACAGGGCTCCGTCCGGGCTGTCGGCGCTTGACATCCTTCGCTCTTCATGGACAACGTTCCTCTCGGATATGACTTCCGCCGAGTCTATGGTGCAGTTGACCATCCGGTCGCTCTCAATGAGAAGGGCGTCCTCCAGCCTGGCCGCGGGCAGAAGCAGGAAGTAACATGTTACATCGTTGCTGGTGAAAGCGTTGGCCATCCCGCCGTCACGCTGCACTATCTGCCAGAACCTCGATTTCGGCATGTCCGGGGTCCCCTTGAACATGAGGTGCTCACAGAAGTGGCTCATTCCGAGGATATCTCCACACTCGTTGCGCGAGCCAACCCGGTAGGAGATAACGGAGGCAACCACCGGCGCGTAATGGAGTTCCTGTGTGATAACAGTCAGACCGTTATCCAGCACCGTCACTCCGGGTTCATCGGAGAGCGCGACGGATACCAGCATCAGCAGCAGTATGGGAAGGACCGATCTTCTCGTCATAATGGGTTACCTTTCCTGAGGCGGGAATTTTGGGTATACAATGAAACTATGTCACACAGAATGAAAAAGCGCAAAGGATGTAGGTTTTATTACTCCATGGTTCGTTGTTCTGTAATAACTCGAATGAACGGAAGCCAGATTGGAAGTTGAAGCGGCAGGCGGTTTCAGAGCGGGATATCTGCAGTTCTCGCCGGTGTTCGGGGACATTTCGGGTAACCTGGAAAAAGTCGTCCGGGCCCTTACCGGGGTAAGCGCGGATCTGATAGTGCTCCCCGAACTGCCGTTCACCGGCTACGGGTTCACAGACAGGGAGGAGCTTCTGGCTATGGCCCGGGAGCCGGAGGAATCCCCGGTGGTTGCTCGGCTGGTGGAACTGTGCCGCGGGGGCGGCATGCATATGGTCACCGGTTTTGCGGAGAGGGCCGGCGACAGGTGCTACAACAGCTCTCTTCTGCTGGGTCCTTCGGGAATAGTCGCCAGGTACAGGAAGCTTCATCTGTTCGACCGGGAGAAGCTCTACTTCGATGAGGGGGACCTTCCCCTGTCGGTCCATCCCATTCCGGGTGCCAGGCTGGGAATGATGGTCTGTTTCGACTGGATATTCCCCGAGGTGGCCAGGACTCTGGCACTGTTGGGGGCCGATATTCTCTGCCATCCGGCAAACCTGGTGCTGGACCACTGCCAGAGGGCCATGGTGACCAGATGCACGGAGAACATGGTCTTTTCGGTAACGGCCAACAGGACGGGCACCGAGCGCAGGCCCTTCGGGAATATCCGTTTCACCGGCAGAAGCCGGATAGCCGCTCCGGAAGGGGAGGTAGTTCATACCGCCGAGGAGGAGGGCGAAGAAGTTTTCGTAGCGGAACTGGACATCAACAGGGCGCGCGACAAGCGCATAACGCCCCGCAATCACGTTCTGCGCGACAGGCGGCCCGATCTTTACTTCGAGTAGGGCAGTCTTGTAAAAACGATTCCCGTGTACAATAATTGCTTATGCTGGGAAGTGTTTTTTATCTATTCTGAAAGGCTGTTTTCCATGTCCACTAGCAGGACCAGGTTCATATTCGTTACCGGTGGAGTGGTTTCATCCCTGGGAAAGGGGATCACCGCAGCCTCCATAGCCCTGCTGCTGCGGCAGAGAGGCTACAGGGTGACCCTTCAGAAGCTGGACCCCTACCTGAACGTAGACCCCGGGACCATGTCCCCCTACCAGCACGGAGAGGTCTATGTCACCGACGACGGGACCGAGACGGACCTGGACCTGGGCCACTACGAACGTTTTGCCGGCGTATCCTGCGACCGGAACAGCAATTTCACCGCGGGTAAAATTTACTCCTCGGTGCTGGCCAGGGAGAGAAAGGGCGGATACCTGGGAAAGACCGTCCAGGTCATACCCCATGTGACCGACGAGATAAAGAACGCGGTGCTCTCACAGGCCGGAGAGGGTACGGACATAGCCATAACCGAAGTCGGCGGCACCGCCGGCGACATCGAGGGGCTGCCCTTCCTCGAGGCGCTGCGGGAGCTGGGGCTCGACCTGGGCCGGGAGAACGTCCTCTATATCCATCTCACCCTGATACCCTACCTCTCCGCGTCGAGGGAACTGAAGACAAAACCGTCCCAGCAGTCCGCCAGCATTCTCCGCAGCATAGGGATAATACCGGACATACTCATCTGCAGGACCGAGAGGTCGCTGCAGGAGGAGCATTTCAGGAAGCTTTCCATGTTCTGCAATGTACCCCTGGAAGCAGTGATAGAAGAGAAGAACGTGGAGAATTCCATCTACGAGGTGCCGGTGGAGCTTGCCCGGCAGAAGCTGGACGAACTCATTCTCCAGAGGCTGGGACTTCCACTGAACGACCTCGATCTGAACGACTGGAAGGATATGCTCTCCCGGGCGGTTAAACCCTCCGGCCCCACGGTGAGGATTGGGGTGACCGGCAAGTACATGAGTCTGAGGGACGCCTACAAGAGCATCTTCGAGGCTGTCACCCACGGAGCCGTCGCCTGCGACTGTGCCCTGGAGATAAGGGGGATAGAGTCGGAGGAGCTGGAAGGGGGAGATACCTCCCCGCTCGACGGTCTGGACGGTATCATAGTGCCGGGCGGTTTCGGGTACAGGGGCATAGAAGGGAAGCTGGTGGCCGTCAGGTACGCCAGGGAGAACGACATTCCCTTCCTCGGCATATGCCTCGGAATGCAGTGCGCGGTGATAGAGACCGCCAGGAGCCTGGCCGGGCTGGAAGACGCGAACAGCTCGGAGTTCGCTCCGGAATCCGGCCATCCGGTGATACACCTGATGGAGGAGCAGAAAAGTGTCACTGAGAAGGGCGGAACCATGAGGCTCGGTCTCTATCCATGCAATCTTCTGGAGGGGTCCCTGGCCGAGTCCGCTTACGGAGCCGGCAGTGTTTCCGAACGCCACAGGCACAGGTACGAGTTCAACAATGATTACCGGGAGAGACTCGGACAGACCGGGCTGGTATTTTCGGGAGTCTCCCCCGACGGAACCCTGGTGGAGATAATCGAGAGGCCGGAACAGAGGTGGTTCCTGGCCTGCCAGTTCCATCCGGAGTTCACCTCAACCCCTCTAAGGCCCAATCCCCTGTTCAGGGCGTTCATGGAAGCCGCCAGGGAGAAGTCGATTGAATAGGGCCGGGGAGTACTGCGGACTGTGCGGAATAAGCGGTTTTCCGGGCGACCAGGTGTCCCTGGTGGCCGAAGGTCTTCTGGCTCTCCAGCATCGCGGCCAGGAGGCCGCCGGCCTCCTCACCTGCACCGACGGGTCCATGAGGCTGCACAAGCGCAAGGGCACCGTAGGCGAGGCGATGTCGGACATACCTCCCGATTTCTTCGGCGGTGACATCTCCTCGGTGATAGGACACGTCCGCTACGGTACATACGGGGGGGAGGACGTGGAGAACGCTCAGCCCCTGCTGGTGAGAATGGCCGGATTCCAGATAGGAATAGCCCACAACGGAACCCTCACCAATGCAGGATCCCTGCGGGACGAACTTCAGCGCCAGGGGGCCATATTCCTGACCAGGACAGACACGGAGGTTGTGCTTCACCTCATGTCCAGGAACCTGGAGCAGACAGGCTTCAACATAAGGGATGCCCTGGAGATAGCCCTGAGAAGACTTCAGGGGGCCTACTGTTTCCTCATCATGAGCCCCGAGGGAATGTACGCGGTACGCGACCCTCTGGGGTTCAGGCCCCTCAGCCTGGGCAGGTTCGAGGAAGGAGGCTGGATAGTGGCAAGCGAGACACTGGCCTTCGATGTCTGCGGAGCGGAGTATCTGCGGGAGATCCAGGCGGGTGAGGTTCTCTTCATTCCGCATGAAGGTTTTCAGCCCGAATCGGAGATCATAAGGGACAGGGGGAATCTCTTCAGGAAGAGAAGGGGGCTGGCCCAGTGCATTTTCGAGCACGTCTATTTCGCCAGGCCCGGAAGCAGGATCTTCGGCGACAGCGTCTACACCACGCGACTGGCCATGGGACGGCAGCTGGCGAGGGAGCATCCTGTGGACTGCGACATAGTAGCCCCGGTACCCGACAGCGGCATGTTCGCTGCCATGGGATTCGCCAGGGAGCTGAATGCACCCTTTGACATGTGTTTCACCCGGAACCATTACATAGGCAGGACTTTCATCGATCCGGCGTCGGCCAGGCGTGCGGCGATGGTGATGAGAAAGCTGCAGCCCATTCCGGAGGCCGTAAAGGGCAGGAAGCTCTGCGTGGTGGAGGACAGCATCGTAAGGGGCACCACCAGCAGGGCCAGGATAAGGGCCCTGAGGGAGGCCGGGGCCGAGGAAGTCCATATGCGGGTCAGCTGTCCCCCTCACAAGTACGGCTGCTACTTCGGCATAGACTTTCCCGAACCATCCAGTCTCATAGCGAGGAACTTCTCGGTGGAGGAAATAGCCGCCCAGCTCGGGGTGGACAGCCTGGGCTACCTTTCGAAGGAGGGCATGCTCAGCTGCGTGGCAGCGCACAGTCCCGGGGATTACTGCACCGCCTGCTTCGATGGTGAATATCCGGTGGACCTTCCGGACCTGAGCCGGGGGGACGGCGGATCACCGAATGGATGTTAAGGAGATTAGATGGTTCCGAACGGAGTAGCCGTCCTTGATTTCGGTTCCCAGTACAATCAGCTGATAGCAAGAAGGATAAGGGAAATGGGAGTGTACTGCGAACTGATTCCCGGCGACGCTCCCCTGCCCCGGGTCCTGGAAATGAAACCCTCCGCTGTCATCCTCTCCGGCGGGCCTTCCAGCGTCTACGACAGCGATTCCCCCCATCCGGACCCCCGCCTTTTCGACCTCGACCTGCCAATGCTGGGCATCTGCTACGGCATGCAGCTGCTGGCCCTTCATGAAAGCGGCGGTGTGGAAGGCGGTCACGAGAGGGAATACGGCCCGGCCAGGCTCTATCCGGAACCTGGTACGGATATCTTCCACTCCGTAGACCCCGGTCTTCAGGCATGGATGAGCCACGGGGACAGGGTGGTCCGGGTCCCGGACAGGTACGTCGTTGCCGCGAGCACGGATTCCCTTCCCATAGCCGCCATGGCCGACAGGTCAAGAAAACGGTACGGAGTCCAGTTCCACCCGGAGGTCAACCACACCGAGTTCGGGGAACAGCTTCTGAGGAATTTCGTTCTGAATATCGCTGAAATCACTCCCAACTGGAACATGGAGGAATTCAGCAGGCGATCCGCGGAGATGATAAGGGAGGAGCTGAAGGACGGGGGGAACGTCATACTGGGACTGTCGGGGGGAGTGGACTCATCCGTGGTGGCCGCGCTTCTGCACAGGGCCGTCCCGAAGAGGTTCACCCCCATCTTCGTGGACAACGGCCTGCTGAGGATGGGCGAGATGGAATCGGTGGTGGAGACCTTCCGGGACCATTTCGGAATGCCGCTGAAGGTCATCCATGGCGCCGATGAATTCCTGTCGGCCCTGAGGGGCGTCACGGACCCGGAGAAGAAGAGGAAGATAATCGGCAGGACGTTCATTCAGCTCTTCGAGAAGGCCGCCTCCGAAATAGATAACGTTACCCACCTCGCACAGGGCACCCTCTACCCGGACGTCATCGAGAGCGTTTCCTTCCGCGGGCCCTCCGCCACCATAAAAAGCCATCACAACGTGGGAGGGCTTCCCGACAGAATGGACCTGAAGCTGCTGGAACCCCTCAGGGAGCTGTTCAAGGACGAGGTGAGAGAGCTGGGAATTCAGCTGGGCCTTCCGCCCCGAATGGTGGCGAGGCATCCGTTCCCGGGGCCGGGACTGGCGGTGAGGATACTGGGGGAAGTGAATCCCCTGGACCTGGATATACTGAGGAGGGTGGACAGGATATTCATAGACTACCTGCTGGATAACGGGCTGTACGACGAGATATGGCAGGCCTTCGCCGTGCTCCTTCCCGTCCGGACGGTTGGTGTGATGGGCGACGAGAGGACCTACGACAGGGTCATAGCTCTCAGGGCGGTGACCTCCACCGACGGCATGACCGCCGACTGGTACAGGATGGACCCCGAGCACCTGGCCAGGATATCGTCCTCCATAGTAAACAGGGTAAGCGGCGTGAGCCGGGTGGTCTACGATGTTTCCAGCAAGCCTCCGGGCACCATCGAGTGGGAATAGCGCCGGTTTTCCATAACAGAAGGTAAAAGAAAGAACCGGGAAGGACATGTGCCCTTCCCGGTTGCTTCTATACTGCAGCGGCAGTTCTAGAATACGGTCTTGATGTTGGCCCAGGTGGACCTCTCCAGAGCCACGGAAGTGTCGTAGAGCTGGAAGAATGCATCGGCGGCATAGTCGAACGTAGTCGGGTCGTCAGACCTCCACCAGTCCGTACCGTCTCCGGTCCATGCGTAACTTCCCCATACCGGGTCCTGCACGAGCCAGTACTCGGAGGCGGTGAAGTTGAAGATAAGCCAGTACCTGACACCAGCAGTAAGTTCGGGGTATGCATTGGTCTCGGAGATGGCAAAAGTGGTTTCCCAGATGTCGAATCCCCACTGATCGTCACCGGTGTCGACATGTGTGCAGGGCACATTCTCCGACCATATGGTGGTGGCAGTACTGGGATCGGAATCGCCGCTGTCCTCGGCGATGGCCAGGTCGTAGCTGGTTGGGTTGGAACCGGTGTAGATCATCCACATCCTGATGTTCTGGATGCTGACGTCGTCGTCGAGAATGAAGTCATCAGCCATCTGGATATGCTGAAAACCGTTTACGAGAGCTGCGAACGAGTATCCCTGGTCGAAGACCACGGCGTCAGTCGGTCCTCCGTGACCTGATCCAGAGGAATGGACGAAACCGAGATGGTCGGCACCGGCCAGAGCGAGAGCGGGAAGTATCAACAGAAGAAAATACTTCATAAAAGCCTCCGATTGTTTGGGTGATTTTTAAACTCAGTAGGGAGTATACGAGTTCTGTCATTCATGTCAATACAAAGCAGACCGGGGTCATGTGATACGAATGACCCCGGGAATACAAGTATTCCGTTTTTTTTCTGTCAAGGTCTGGTATATGTAAACTGGTTGCTCCTGCCTCCGATGCGAATGGCCAGATAGGAATATTCCATTATATTACTCCCTTCGGGCAGAGCCTCCGGGCTTTGTCCTTTTTTGCTTATGGAAGGAAGGGGGTTCGGTGTGAGCTTTCGCGGTGAAGCGCAGGACTACGCGGGTATCCTGGCCGGGTCGGTGCTGTTCGGAGTAGCGTACTCCTGGTTCCTGTTCCCCTTCCGGGTATCCCCCGGAGGAGTAGGGGGGCTCGCCCAGGTGCTGTACAGCTGGACCGGGGTCCAGGAGAGCATCTGGATGTTCGGTTTCAACATACCCCTTTTCATTCTGGGATACCTGTTCGTGGGCAGGCAGTTCGGGGTCAGGAGCCTGGCCGGAATGATGCTGTCCAACACCATGATCTGGCTCTTCCAGCCCTCCCATCTTTCCTTCCTGGGCGGTTACGAAAACATCGTGCACAACGTGGCGGGAAGCGATGAGCTGCCCAGGCTCGCGGTCTTCCTCACCGGCAACTCGGAAATGGACATTCTCCTTGCCTCCATCGCCGGCTCCTCGCTTCTGGGGGTTGGCCTCGGCCTGATATTCAAGTTCAGGGGTTCAACCGGAGGCACCGACATACCGGTGGCCATGCTGAAGAAGTACACCGGGGTCTCCATAAGCACCGGATACTGGATGGTGGAATCACTGATAATACTGGCTGTGGGCTTCGTGTTCAGGAATCCCGCCATCGTTATCTGGGCGTATCTCAACCTGTTCCTCACCAGCAGGATGACCGATTTCGCGGCGGAGGGAATGCCCTACGTGAAGGCGGTGATGATAATCACTGACGAACCGGACCGGGTCAGGGACGCCATTTTCCACAGGCTGAACAGGGGAGTGACCTTCCTGAAAGCCCAGGGGGGCTACAGAAGGGAGGACAAGGACGTGATTTACGTCTGCGTGCACAGGAGGCAGGTCATGCTGCTCCGGTACCTTCTGAGGAAGATAGACCCGGACGCTTTCATGGTGCTGCATGACGCGCACGACGTGATGGGTTACGGTTTCAAGCAGAGAACTCTCACATATTGACGTTTTTCGGGGCTGGACATTCGAGGGATATTCGGACAATATCCTGTTACCGTTAACTTTCACTGAAACCATAGGGGGAAATAACATGAAGATTTTACTGACAATGATGATAATGGCTGTTCTGCTCGTATCCATGGCTGCCTGCGGAGACAGCGACGACCCGTCGGGACCGGTGGCCGGCAACGATCACGAGTTCTATCCCATGGCCGTGGGTAACGTGTGGCAATACGACCGCTCCGGGACCATTTCCATGGGAGGAAGCCAGATAGGTTCCCTCTCCGGCGAGGC
>JAWOBF010000007.1:0-4181 GCA_046498225.1 Candidatus Aegiribacteria sp. | reverse complement strand
CTATTCCAGGATTACGCCAGGTACCACCTGTCCGCCGCAGAGAACATATCCCTGGGTGATATCCGGCGGCCTCCGGATGAAAGTGCGGTAATCGAGGCGGCTGTGACCGCTGGCGCGCACAACCTGATATCGGGAATGCCCAGCGGCTACGATACGATACTGGGCAGATGGTTCAGGGGGGGAAGAGAACTCTCCACGGGCGAGTGGCAGAAGATAGCCCTGGCCAGGACCTTTTTCCGCCAATCCCCCGTGCTGATACTGGACGAGCCAACCAGCGCTCTGGACGCTGAGGCCGAGGAAGACCTGTTCCTCCGGTTCAGGGATTTCGCGCGGGGCAGGACGACCCTTGTCATCTCACACCGATTCTCCACCGTGAGGATGGCGGACAGGATAGCCGTCATGGACAAGGGAAGGATGGTGGAAACCGGTACCCACGACGAACTCATGGAAAAGGGCGGCAGGTACAGCCGAATGTACACGGTGCAGGCCGGCTCCTACCGTTGAGCGTCTCCCGGTTCGTCTCCGGTGGCCTGGAAGATGCTGCTGATGCCGTTCTCCAGAAGGAAATCCCGGTAACAGGCCCTCCAGTCCGGCCTGAGGAAGGTCCCCTGCATCTGCTGTACGATGCCGGGACAGCTGCCGTTGCAGTATTCCACCCAGGGGCAGTCCGAGCATTCCGGTACGGTCGAGAGGGGAAGGCGGTACCGCCGCCTGAGCGCGTTCATCACAGGGCTGTTCCTCCACAGGTCCAGCAGATCATCGGTGAGGATACTGCCCATCCGGAGGTCGTGCAGCATGGAGCAGGGAACTACGGACCCGTCGTGCAGTACGGCCGCGTTTTCAAAAACACCACCGCAGGCGGAAAAGCATCCCATCCTCCAGCCATCGGCCAATTTTCCCGTCCTGCGCGCAGTCTCCATCGCCCGGTAGGCGCGAAGCCTGGCCAGTGGTCCCGCGCTGGCGGTTATCCGTCCGGGGTACCGCTCCAGGAGCTCCTCCATCTTCAGCCCCGCCTTGAGGGTATCCCGGTGGTCCAGGACCAGTTCACGCTCGAATGTACAGCCTGTGCCTATGGGCGAGGCGTCGCAGATGGAGAAGGCCGGCAGTTCAAGCCGGTCCAGGAGGAGCCGGGAGATTCCCTCCAGATCGTCCATATTATGTTTGCTGACGGTTACCCTGGCGGTAACCGGAAGGCCCCTGTCCTTCAGAAGCTCCAGCCCTCTCACCGCCCCGTGGAAGCTGCCGGGACGGCTGCGGTCGTGCACTTCCGCGGTGGAACCGTCCACCGATACCTGCACCGAGTCGAGGCGCAGGGCCCTTTTGCCCTTCATGAATGAATCAGCGGTCTCTTCGTCTATCAGGGTACCGTTGGTCAGTATGCTGTAGCGCATGCGGTTCGCGATCAGGGAATCGATCAGCTGGAAAAGGTCCGGCCTGGTGAAGACCTCCCCCCCGGTGAGAACCACCCTCATAACCCTGGCTTCGCCGAGTTTTTCGAAGGCGAGCTTCCATTCTTCGGTGGTAAGGTCGTCCCGGGAGACCATCTCGTCGGCGTAGAAGCAGTACCTGCATGAAAGGTTGCACCGGCCGGTTATGGACAGGTCCATGGAAACGGGGGCTGACAGCGGCCGCGGCGGGTCGACGTGCTCCCCGCCGGGTGAGGCGGCTGTATCTTCGCTCTGGCTTTTTGTTTTCATCGAACCTCCGGTCGTCATGGAACAAATACCGCCCGGGCCATTCGCGTCTGATGATACGCCCGAAGTAAATAAGCTGTCAAGAACGCATTAAGGTATTGCATCAGAACCTTCAGGGAAGTAGATTTCATCTGATGCATTTTTTGAGTAGACCCGGACTTGAGAATCTTTTTTTTTGATCATCCCGTTGCGCATCCGGAGGCAATTATGGTAACTGTCAGACCGTTCAGGGGGCTTCGTCCCGCCAGAGAACTTGCCGAGAAGATAGCGTCCCCTCCCTACGACGTGCTGGATTCGGACGAGGCGCGTGAGATAGTCGCGAAAAACCCGCTCAGCTTTCTCAGGGTGGTGAAGCCGGAGGTGGACCTTGATCCTTCGGTGGACCTGTACGACCCGAAGGTTTACGAACAGGGCGCATTCAACCTGCGGCATCTGATGGAACACGGGGAGATGATACAGGAGAAGAAGCCGATGTTCTACTTCTACCGCCAGGTAATGGGCGACCATTCACAGGTTGGGCTGGTGGCCACCGTGTCCGCTGAGGACTACAGCAGGAACCTCATAAAGAAACATGAGTTCACCCGAAAGGCCAAGGAGGAGGATCGTATCCGCCACATCGAAGCCCAGAACGCTCAATGCGGACCGGTATTCCTCACCTACCATGACGTCCGGGAGCTGGACAGACTTCAGAGGGATGTCTGCGAAGGGAACGAACCGGAGTACGATTTCACCTCTCCGGACGGTATACGCCACACCATGTGGCTTGTGGAGGATCAGGATGATATCCACAGGATAAGGGATATCTTCGGTGATGTTGACTGCCTGTACGTTGCGGACGGACACCACCGCAGCGCCGCAGGAACCCTTGTGGCCCAGCGCAGGAAGCAGGCCAACCCCCATCATACAGGCAAGGAGGAATACAACTACTTCCTCGCGGTGCTGTTCCCCAAGAGCCAGATGAAGATAATGGCCTACAACAGGGTGGTTGCCGATCTCAACGGCCTCTCCCGGGAGGAATTCATTGACAGGGTGGCGGAGAAATTCACCCTGCTGGAGAACGCCGACCCCTCTCCCGATGAACGGCTTAACTACTCCATGTACCTGGACGGCGGCTGGTACGGCCTGGTTCCCCGGGAAGGGACCTTCCCGGCGGACGACCCGGTGAGAAGCCTGGACGCCAGCATCCTTCAGGAGAACCTCCTGAACCCCGTCCTGGGAATACAGGACCCCCGGACCAGCGAGAGGATAGATTTCGTCGGAGGCATAAGAGGAACATCCGAGCTGGAGAGGCTGGTGGATTCCGGGAAGTATGAGCTGGCCTTCTCTCTCTATCCCACCTCCATCGACCAGCTGATAGAGGTTGCCGAGAGCGGCAATGTCATGCCCCCGAAATCCACCTGGTTCGAACCGAAGCTTCGCAGCGGGCTTCTGGTGCATCTGCTGTGAGACGCCGGGCGGCTTTCCTTCCGGCGATGCTGCTTCTGGCCGCCTGCGGAAATACCGACAGGGCTTCCGACGCGGTCAAGGCTTTTGCCGGCGCGGTGGAGGACTCCAGTTATCACCGGGCCTGGTCCCTGATAACTCCCGAGAGCCGGCAATGGTACGATTCGACGGCGACGGTGCTGCACCGTTTCGGCTGGCTGGAGTCACGGCCCGCGGTAACGGAGCTGGCCGGGGAGATGACCGAGGAGGAGTTCCTGAACCTTACCGGAGAGGATATCTTCGCAAGGATGGCCGGAGCCTCGGAAGATGTGCATAATCTCAGTACGAGCATCAAATCGGTGACATATCCGGACAGTCTGGTGGGAGTTGTTGTGGTGAGGACCGAGGACGGCCTTCAGGAGATAATCGTAAGAAAGATCGGGGAGCGGTGGCTGATAGACCTTACCAGCCTTCTCCCCCCGGTCCAGGGAGGTTAGCAAATGGCGAGAAGAAACAGAGCACTTATAATTTTTTCCTTCCTGTTCGCGGGAGCCGGACTTCTCTTTCTTCTGTGGGGACTGGGAGTACAGGTAGGCAAGTGGTGGCCCGCCTTCTTCGCCGCCGTGGGGCTGGCTTCCTTTGCCAGGGGATTGCAGGAGATGGCGCATGTGGTCTTCGGCCTTCTGCTCATCGGCTGGAGCGCCGCCGGAATAGTGTCCATGCACGCAACCGAGCTGGGCATTCCCAGGGCTCTTCCTTTCTTCATCGGGGCATTCATACTCTGGATACCGATATCCTGGCTGCTGGGCAGAGTCCTCAGCACGGATACCAAGTAGCCTTCGAGCTGTGAGAGGGGGGGGACCCGGCGGGGAAGTGGTGCGTCACGAGCGCTCCCGGACCAAACTTATAGCCACCCTCGGCCCGTCCACAGCGGAGAGGGAAGTTCTGCGCCGAATGTTCCTGGAGGGAATAGACGTCTGCCGCCTGAACTTCTCCCACGGCACCCGCCGGGAGCATGAGGACTGCATTCGCATGGTCCGCGAACTCAACCGGGAACTGAACTCC
>JAWOBF010000127.1:0-16476 GCA_046498225.1 Candidatus Aegiribacteria sp. | reverse complement strand
CTTCGCTGGCGAAAGCCGTCAAGCACATCTATTCGATCTGATGCAATACCTATGGTCAGTTCGAGACTTTGTATCTCGCGGTAGTGATCGCCAGTTCTTGAAGCCCTGTATCCGCTTCTATACAGGCAAGCTCTGGCACAGCAGAGGATAGCATCATAGGCCATCTTCATTTTCCAGGCAGGTGAAAGTCCCATCAGCGAGTCGGCCTGGTCAATTGCATGCTCAGCCGTTTCAATGAGAGCAGCTATTTCACTATCTGCGGGGGAATGAGCATCAATCCACCGATTCCTTTCCCATGTTTCTAAGCTCATCATCACCTCCAATCACGAAGATCTTCATTCCTTGGGAGATCCTCCAGATAAACCCCTTCTCCCTAAACTTCCCAATGAACTCACGACTCGTAAAACAGGAAATGTTCACTTCCCGACCAATTTCCTTACTGAACTTTCGAACGAGAGCGACCAATTCATGATAGTCAATGTCACCAACAACAAGTAGATCAAGATCACTGGACTTGCTGAAAGACCCAGAGGCAAAGGAACCGTAAATAAAGGCTATCTCTATCCTGTCTCTGATCGGTTCCAGCAGTACTCTTAAACTTTCAGCAATAGCACTTGTTTTGATAACTATGTTCCGAAGATCGACATAAATAGGGCTCTCTTGATTGGCCGAGTAATGCTTTTGATTGCCCGATTTCATTCTCGACAGGATTCCCAATTGATACAGCTTGTCAAGTTCCTTACTGAGGTTTGTCGAATCCAATTCGAGAATCTCTGACAACTGTCGTACATAATACGTTTCATCTGGATGCATGAAGAGCCACTCAATAACTCTTGCCCGTGTTCCGGAGCCGAATAATTGTGTTAGCATCTTACTCCATTCGCATGGAAATCGATGTTGCTTACGTCTGTATTGCAGTAATATTCACTGCAATTGAAGTAAATATTACTACAATCTCTATTCATGACAAGTGAGTCCTTATGAGAAGCAGAACACCCGCCTCGAGTGAGACGGGTGTTCCAAACGATATGGTAGCGGGGACAGGATTTGAACCTGTGACCTTTGGGTTATGAGCCCAACGAGCTACCAGACTGCTCCACCCCGCGTCTGCAGGACGCATTATAGGAAAGATACGCCTTCTGTCAAGGGCGGGAAGCGCTCTCAGTCCCTTCTTATCTGCTCCAGGAGCTCACCTTTGCTGTCATGCACGTTAACTATCAGGGGCATTGATCCCGGCAGCGAATGGGTGGCGCAACCCAAGCAGGGGTCGTAGGCCCTGAAGCCCATTTCCACCAGGTTCAGAATTCCCTCTCCTATGTTGCCGTCCTTTATTACGGTCTGGGCCGCCTTCTTGAGGGACATGCAGATAGCGGCGTTGTTGTTGGTGGTGCCCACTATCAGGTTGACCTTCTCTACAATGCCCTTGTCATCGGTGACGTAGTGGTGGAACAGCGTGCCCCTGGGGGCTTCCACCTGACCGACGCCCTCCGAGGGCGTGCCGGTGGGTATGACCCTGAACTTGTCGGAAGTTATCTCCGGGTCTGTGGCCAGTTCCAGCATCCGCTCTGCGGCGTAGAGGAGTTCCACCAGCCGGGCCCAGTGTGTGGCGAGCGTGGCGTTCACCGGTTTGCCCCCCAGAGTGTCGTACATCTTCTCGTACTGTTCCTGAGCCAGGGGTGTGGCCATTCCGTCGGCGGCGTTGCACCTGGAAAGGGGCGTGGCCTTGTAGACACCGCTGTCCTTTCCGTCCACGAAACCTTTCCACCCAACCTTCTTCAGGTAGGGGAATTTCAGGTAGGACCAGGGCTCCACCCGCTCGGCGATATGGTCCAGGTAATCCTTCGGATGGAACTTGGCGAACTCATTGCCGTCCTGGTCGGTTATCCTGACCATCCCGTCGTAGAAATTGATGTGGTTGTTCTCGTCCACGGTGCCCATGTTGTAGGTGTCGTGCCTGTACCCGTCGTGCTTTATCATGTCCACGTAGGTCTTATTGGACAGGACGATATCCTCGAAGGCTTTCAGGCTGAACTTGCCGAATTCCACGGCATCCCTGGCAGTTGCCTCTATCTCCTTCCGGTCCTCTTCGCTGAGGCCGGTGGATACTCCGCCGGGAATGGAGGAGATGGGATGTATACTCTTGCCTCCCAGGGTCTTTATTACCTGGTGGCAGCGATGGCGGGTGTTGATCACCTGGAGGGCTACTTCCTTGCCCACCTTGCCGATGACGCCCAGTATGTTCCTCACTTTGGGGTCGGAATCCGGGCCGACTATGAAATCCGGCCCGCCGAGGATGTAGAAGTGGGTGGCGTGGTCGGTGACGTAGAAAGCGCTGTAAAGCAGTTCACGGAGTTTCCGGGCGGTGGGGGGTATCTCCACCCCGTAGACGGCGTCCGCAGCCTTTGCCGACGCCATGTGGTGCGCCTCCGGGCAGACTCCGCATATCCTGGTCGTTATCCTGGCCAGTTCCTCCACCGGGTGACCCTCGCAGAAGGTCTCGAAACCGCGCAGTTCCGGGACCTGGAAGTAGACGTTGTCCACGTTGCCCCGGTCGTCCAGGAATATCTCTATCTTCCCGTGTCCCTCCAGGCGGGTTATGGGATCTATGCTAATCTTTGTAGTCATCAGTGGTCTTCCTCCGGAGTATTGAATGGGGCAGGCTGAAACGGTAGAAGAGTCCCGCCGGGCATGGGATCTGCTCCATTATTTTCTCTACTTCTTCGGGGTCCTGCGAGTCTATGACCGAACCCAGAGCGCTTACTATCTTCGCCCCCTGGTCGAAAACACCAGGCGGAGGTCCGTAGCAGCCCCTGCAGGGCATTCCCACAGAGGGGCAGAGGGCCTCGCAGCCCGCTCTGGTACCTATTCCCGCGCAGTATATGCCCTGCTCCAGCAAACACCGGTCCGGCTCAGGCTCTATCTCGTGAGGCCTGACGAAACCTTTGATGGTGGTTTCCTTCTTTTCCAGCGGGCAGTCGTCACAGACTATCTTCGTACCCGCCCCTACAACACTTCCCTTCTCCGGCAGGTTCCCCTGCAGAACGGCTTCCAGCACCGCCCACGTCTGGTCGGCCACCGGAGGGCATCCGGGCACGTAGTAGTCCACGTCCACCACCTGGTCCAGGGTATAGACGGAATCGTAGAACTCGGGAAGCTCCAGCTCGCCTTCCGGCACTTCCGATCTGGTCTGCGGCATGGTGCCTTCCGGATTGTCCAGTGAGGGTATCTCGAGGTAGTTGCGATTGAGGATTTGCTTCCTGGTCTTCAGGTTGGCGAGACCTGGGATGCATCCCTCGTGGGCGCAGGACCCGTATGCAACCAGTATCTTTGATTTTTTCCTGAGAAGATGCGCAATCTGTTCGTTCTCGGAGTTCCTGATGGCGCCATTGAAGAGGCACAGGTCTATCTCGCCGTCCTCCATGGCCCTTACGTCGTCGTACTTCACGTCCATGGCGCAGGGCCAGAAGACTATCTCAACCGCCTCGGAGAGGGGAAGGATCCGGTCACCTATGTCCAGCACGGCTATCTCGCATCCCCCGCAGCTGGCGGCCCAGTAGAAGGCCACTTTCGGTTTGCTCATGAATCCTCCTTCCCCTTCACCTGGCCAGGGTTCCGAAGTAGTCCTTGGTCAACTGTTTCTCCCTGACTTCGGGATTGCTGTAGTCCGGCAGCAGCATGGGAGCTATTCTCTTCTCCTCGATGCCGGCAGCTTCAACTTCCTCGTTGTAGCGCCTGACATGTTCGAGATTCGGAGCGCCGGTTTCATCATGTTGCCGGACGTATTCCGCCGCGTTCATTCCTGCTATCCTGCCGAACACTATCACGTCCAGCAGCGAATTGCCCATCAGCCTGTTCTCGCCGTGAACACCGCCGCTTACCTCACCGGCTGCGTACAGTCCCGGGACGTTGGTCTCGCACTCGCTGTTGATGTCCAGGCCCCCGTTCTGGTAGTGAAGTGTGGGGTGTATCAGCATCGGTTCCTCTGATATGTCGATCCCGAACCGCCTGAAGAGTATGTGTTTGCCGGGGAACTCCTTCCTGACCGTTCCCTCCCCCTTCAGCATATCTATCATCGGGGAGTCCAGCCAGACCCCGAACTTGCCGGTGGGAGTGGGAACTCCGTTCCCCCTGCCTTCCGGACTGCATTCACGGATTATGCAGGCGGCCTCCACGTCCCTGGGCTCCCGCTCGTAGACGAACTGTTCCCCGTGGACATTAAGGACATTGGCGCCGGCACCTCTGAACTTCTCGGTTATCAGGATGCCCTCGGCCTGCTCGGGGAAGACCACCCCCGTGGGATGGTACTGCACCGTATGAAGGAAGGAGATAGGAACGCCGGCCCTGTAGGCCATCACGATACCGTCGGCGGTGGCGCCGTAGTGATTGGTGGTCATGAATCCCTGTATGTGCAGCCTTCCGCTGCCTCCGGTAGCTATTACCACCGCCTTCGCCTTCACATAGTGGTACTCGGAGGTTTCGAGATTGTAGAGAACCGCCCCGGCGCATCGCCCGTTCTCGTCCAGGACCAGTTCAACCGCGGGGCAGAACTCGATGACGTCTATCATGTCCGTGTGGCTGCGCGCCTCGTCGCGGATGGTCTTCATTATCTCCGCCCCGGTTATGTCCGCGGCGTAGTGCATTCTCTTGCGGCAGGTCCCCCCTCCGTGCATGGTCTGCATGGTCCCGTCCTCGAACTTGGAGAAGGACGTGCCCAACCCCTCCAGCCATCTTATGGCGTCGGGAGCGTGGGTGACCATGGTGTATACCAGCTCCGGGTCGTTAACGAAGTGGCCGCCGCCGAGGATGTCCAGGTAATGGTAGTAGGGTGAGTCCTTGCCCACCTTGTCCGCGGCCTGAATGCCGCCTTCGGCCATCATGGTATTCGCGTCCCCGTGACGGAGTTTCGTGGCCACCATGACCTTCGCCCCGTTCTCGGCCGCCAGTATGGCGGCGGCGGTCCCGGCCCCTCCGGCGCCAATTACCAGCACGTCGGTCTCGTAGTCCGGCTTCGAAAGATCAACCAGGTCCGGGTCCATCCTGCTCCTGGCCTCCAGAAGGTCCACAAGCTCGTTGCTGACACTGTATCCCTTGCTGGGCCCTACTTTTATCTCCCTGCGGGTGTTCTCGATAAAGTCCGGATGGAAGGCTTTCAGGACAGGCTCCCTCTCCTCCAGTTTCAGAGGTGGGAACTCCTGGTCGTTCTTCTTCCTCTCCACCCTTGCCGAGCGGGTGGCTTCCACCTTCTCTATCAATTTCTTCAGTGATTCAGGATACGGCATCGCTGACCTCCAGTCCAATCATTTTGCGCATCAGACATACCTCGCATCCTGAGGTGTCCAGTCTTCCTCCGCGAACTGCGGCTCCGTCTCCCTGGCGGTGTACATCTCCTTCAGCTCCTCCTTGGACTTTCCCATGAGTTCTCTCAGGGGCTCTTCGAACTTGCCCTCGGATATCTCCTCCACCCGTTTCTTCAGGTGTTTGGCTCTGGGAACCCCGTACCTGGCGTTGAGCCTTCTCGCGAGGATGGCCACGTTGAACTGCACTTCCTCGGCCGGACAGCGTGAGGCACAGAGTCCGCACATGATGCAGTCGAAGGAGGTTTCCGCAACTCCGGCAACATCCCCTCTGATGGCCTGGGCCATGTAGTGCATGACGTCTATGTCCATGGGGCATCCCATGGTGCATGCGTTGCAGCCGATGCACTTGAAGATTTCCGGGTAAAGGGCCGCCAGCTCCCCTCCCGTCCCGTTCATCTCCTCGATGTCGAAGTCCGACCTGTTGACGGGATAATAGGGCATGATCATCAGATGCATGCCCGCCTGTACCACCGTCTGGCAGGCAAGGCCAACCTGCAGCTTGTAGCTGTCGGGTATCCTGTATACGGTGCCGCAGGCGCCGCATACGCCACCCCTGCAGCCGCAGCCTCGAACGAGCTGGTAGCCCGCGTACTCCAGGGCTTTCTGGATCGTGAGACTGGACGGTACCTCGTACCTCTTCCCCATGAAGAAGATGGGGACCATTTCGTCCATTGGCTTTTCGGACGGTTCTGTCATTTTGCCATCTCCCTTGCCGCTAGTTCAATAGGTCCCAAGGAACGCAGCTCCTCGGTGAATTCATCCATGACTTTCGCAAATTTCGTTCCCTCCGCGGCGGATATCCATTCCAGCCTCAGCCTGGACCTTTCCACCCCGAGGTCATCGAGCAGACGGTTGAGCAGGGCAACCCGGGCCTGGGTCCTGTAATTCCCGTCCTGGTAGTGGCAGTCTCCCGGGTGACAACCCCCTATCAGCACACCGTCAGCGCCTTCGTGGAAGGCCCAGAGAATATGCTCGGGATCCACCCTGCTTGAACACATGAACCTGATGTTGACACCGTTTGGCCTGTACTGCAGCCTGGAGGTGCCCGCCAGGTCGGCGCCGGCGCTGGTGCACCAGGTGCATAGGAAACAGACGATCCTGGGCTCGAACATCATTCACCTCCCAAACTGGCAGTTACCATGGATTTTATCTGTGAATCGGAGAGATTCCGCTGCTGGGTGGCGCCGCAGGCGCATGCCGCCACACAGGAGCCGCACCCCTCGCAGAGCGCTTCGTTGACGGTAGCTATGCCCTTTTCCTCATCGTACTCCCGGGCATCGTAGGGACAGACGGATATGCATATCCTGCAGCCGCCGCAGAGATCCTCGTCCACCCAGGCTATGGCCGGATCCTGCTCCAGATGGTCCCTGGAGAAGAGGGATATCACCTTGCAGGCCGCGCCGCTGGCCTGGGCCACCGTTTCGGGTATGTCCCTGGGTCCCTGGGCGACACCCGCTATGAAGAAGCCGCTGTTGATGCTCTCCACCGGCCTGAGCTTTGGATGGGCCTCGGAGAGAAAGCCGTTGGTCCCGGTCTGTATCCTCAGTTTCTTGACCAGTTCGGCGGTGCTTTCCCTGGGGACAACCGCCGTTGCCAGGACCACGAGGTCGGCTTCTATTTCAACGTTCCTGCCGGTGAGGGTATCCGTACCCCACACCACCGTTTTGTCACCGTCACGGAATATCCTGGCCACCTTGCCCCGAAGGTAGATTATGCCCTCATCCTCCTCGGCGTTGTGGTAGAACTCCTCGTAGCCCTTGCCTCCGGTCCTTATGTCTATGTAGAAGACGTAGGGCTGGCCGTCATGCACCCTGTGCCTGTAAAGGAGGGCGTGCTTGGTGGTGTACATGCAGCAGATCTTGGAGCAGTACGGCTGGTACCTCTCGGGGTCCCTGGAGCCGGCGCACTGGACGAAGACCACCTCCTTCGGCACTTTGCCGTCCGAGGGTCTTCTGACTTCGCCGCCGGTCGGACCCGAGGCCGAGAGCAGCCTCTCGAAGGCCAGTCCGTCAATAACGTCCGGGACCTGACCTGAGCCGTACTCCTTCAGGTCCACCACCGGCAGGGTCTCATAGCCTGTGGCGGTTATGATGGCCCCGACCTCTTCCTCCACTATCCGGTCCTCCTGGTCGAACTTGATGGCGTTTATCTCGCAGGTCTTCTCGCACAGGCGGCATTTACCGGTTTTGAAGTAGATGCAGTTGTCCCTGTCTATCACCGGCTTGTTGGGAACCGCCTGGGGGAAGGGGATGTAGATGGCTCCCCTGGTGGACAGGTCTCTGTCGAACTCCGAGGGGACCTTTGCCGGACATTTTTCCATGCACAGCCCGCACCCGGTGCATATGGACCAGTCAACACAGGGAGCCTTGCGCCTTATCTTCACGTTGAAATTCCCAACGTATCCGGAGACTTCCTCCACTTCGGAGTAGGTCATCAGGTCTATGTTGGGATGCTTTCCCGCGGCCACCATCTTCGGTGTGAGTATGCACTGGGAGCAGTCCAGAGTGGGAAAGGTCTCGGACAGCTGCGCCATGTGACCGCCGATGGAGGAGTCCTTCTCCACCAGTATCACGGGGTAGCCCGAATCGGCGATATCCAGGGCGGCCTGTATACCGGCGATGCCTCCCCCTATGACCAGAGCTTTCTTGGTTACGGAAACCGGGATGGGCTGCAGGGACTCGTTCAGCCTGGTCTTCTCCACCATGGTGCTCACTATCCTGATAGCCTTGGTGGTTGCCTTTTCCCGGTCGGAATGCACCCAGCTGCACTGCTCGCGGATGTTGGCTATCTCGCACTGCCAGGCGTTCATCCCCGCCTCTTCCGCCGCGGTTCTGAAGGTGGATTCGTGCAGGCTGGGCGAGCAGGCCGCGATGATGACGCCATCAAGCTTCTCCTGCTTTATCTTCTCCCGCACCAGGGCCTGGCCCGGTTCGGAGCACATGTAGATGTAATCCTGCGCGTACACAACGCCGGGAAGCTTCCCTGCCTCCTCGGCTACCTTCTTCACGTCCACGTTCTCCGCGATGTTGATTCCGCAATGGCAGACGAACACTCCTATTCTCTTCATTCGCCGGCCCCCTTTCCGGAAACGTCCCCGATCCTGTCCAGAACGGGTGAAACGTCCACGTAGTGTCTCTCGAACCCCTGGTTCTCACGCGGGACCCCGAGGGCCACCGAGAGCAGCTGCGTGAAGTAGAAGACGGGTATGGGCTTGAAATCCGGATACGCCTCCGAGATGGCCTTCTGTCTGGAATCAAGGTTGTAGAAGCAGAGGGGGCAGCTCATTACCATGGCGTCGGCGCCATGCTGCACGGCGGAGGACAGTATCCTGTTGCACAACCTTGTGGATGCGTCGGGACTGGAGACCGAGAGGTAGGACCCGCAGCATTCGGTCCTGTAGGGATAACTCACCGGCTCCGCCCCCAGAGCCTTCACGAAATCCTCGATGATGGAGGGGTTCTCCGGGTCGTCCAGCTGGATCTCATCCTGAGGCCTGAGCATCACGCAGCCGTAATAGGGGGCGATCTTCAGCCCTGAAAGGGTCTTCTCAAGGCTCTCCGCCATTCTGTCGTACCCGATGGTGTCGCGCAGGTACTCCATGAGATGCACTACCCGCACCTCTCCATTGTAATCCACCCAGGGCGTCTCCTGTTTTTCTATGTAGTCCCTCTCCGGTTCGTCGTCCGCCAGGTAGGCGTTTATCCTCTTCCTGATTATCTCGTTCGACCGTATGCTGAAGTTGGCCCGCTTGAGGGTGTTGTAGCAGAAATCGCATATGGTGACAAGGACATCCCGCCGGGAATCCCTCACGTCCTTGAGAATCCTGGAGGGGGCGAAGAGGTTCATAACTTTTTCTTCGGATACCGGGGGAACCGCTCCGCAGCAGGTCCAGGTTTCCAGCTCGTCCAGTTCGAATCCCAGCCTCATCGCCGAGTCCCTGGCCGAACGGTCCAGATGGGAGGACCTGTCCTTGAGAGCACAGCCCGGATAGTAAGCGACCTTGGCCATGTTTCCTCCAGTTCTAGGTTGACAGCTTTCTGTAAACGCCTACCAGTCCCGGCTGAGGCACCGAGGCTGCCTGGTCCCGGTCAATCTGGTCCGGACCGAAGTGGTCCACACCCTCGTCCATGGCTATCTGCCTCAGGGTGTCTATAACTCTCTGAATGTCTATGCCCCTGGGACATCGGACGGTGCACTGGAAACAGCTGGCGCAGATCCAGAGTGTTCCGCTGTGGATGACATCCTCCTTGAGACCCAGCTGGGAGAGGCGCATTATCCTGTTCGGCAGGATGTCCATCTCCCGGGCCAGGGGGCATCCGGAAGAGCAGTTGCCGCACTGGTAACAGGCATCCAGGTTCTCTCCGCTGAGTTCGTTGACACGCTTCTTGAATCCGGAGCTGACTGTTTTTCGGTTCAGCCGGATCGGAGGGCTCTTCGGGGGAGCCAGACCAGATTTTTCGTTCATACCGCACATTCTCCTCTCGGCAGGATGACGGAGTCTCCGTTCATGAATTCCTTCAGTTCCAGTTGGATCAACTTCTCCGCCAGCGATGGAAGCAGCCGCTCAAGGGAGGGAGACAGGCTGTCACCGTATTCGCGCGGAGGGATTATCTCGATACCGTATATCTTAATGACGCCGGGGCAGGGAAGGGAAAGGGCTTCCGCTATCTCCGGTATCCGGTCCACGGAGAAATGGTGAGCGGAAGGCGGCGCAGGGCCTTTCCGGGCGAAGCTTATCTCCAGCAGCTCCCCGGGTCCGGCTTCACCCGTCGTTACCGAGTCAACGATTATCAGGCGGGAATACTCGCATATCCGGTCCACCAGCCTAACCGGGGAAACCGAAGCGGAGAGCACCTTCAGACCCTTTGTCGGGCCCAGTATCTCATTCACAAGTTCCGCCACCCGGCAGCCTATGCCGTCATCGCCCAGAATAGGGTTCCCCAGGCCAAGTAACATGGTGCTGACGGGCTGGGCTTCAGTGTTCAATTCGTACCCGGTCGGCGGTGACCGGACAAGCCTCCCTTCAGGGTCCTCTCACGGAGCCTGTCTCGATGGCGTAGTCAAAATAATACCAGAAAAAATATACTATTTCTTCCGCCGTGAACGTGTCTATCAGCTCGGCGTGCACGATGGAGTCCAGCTTCGCCGCAAAAGCCGGGGAATCGGCCAATGCCCTCTCCATCATGATGGCCACGGCTGAGCAGTCGTCCTCGCCGGAAATGGCGTCGAAACTCTCCCTGAGACTGTCCGGCATGCATTCACGGAAAGTGTCCAGCCTTTGCCGGCGGCTCTCCACCCGGGTTTCCCTGTCACAGGAAGACAGCGCCAGGATTCCGGATGCGAGCAGGACCGCCAGAGGGACAGAAGTCACAGATCGATACCGAGACTGAATCTGTGAATGCTGCCCAGGTCCGCGAAGGGTTTGAAGGCGTAATCAAAGGACAGACTGTTCCATCCGGTTCCCGCGCCGAAAGCCAGCGCGTCGAAAAAACCTCCGCCGGCGTTGTCCGCGGCGTCCATGTCACGCAGGTTACCCCCCGCCCTCAGGGCCAGCATCTCCATGGGCAAATATTCGACACCCGCGGCCGCGTTGAACTCTCCCTGGAAGGGGTAGCAGGCGTCAACCGCGACCAGAAGACTGTTGTCGAGGAAAGTCGCGGAGGCGCCAGCAGCTATCTCTGTGGGGACAGGGTCGTTCTCCTGGTAGAAGGCCTTGGTCTGTATACCGGCGTTCCGTACCGCAAGGCCCAGGGATACCATCGAGGGCTTGTACCAGGCTCCAACGTCTACCAGGAAGGCGTTTCCGCTGTATGTATCTATGCTGGAGTATACGAATTTCGCCGTTGTTCCCACGGAGAGGGCGGGGCCGAAGCTGTGGGCGTAGGTGCCTCCCAGGGCGACGCTGCTGGTGCTGAACTCCTCTCCGGTACCGGTGGGACTGCTCATGGTGGTTCTGGTGAAGCTTCCACCGTAGAAATAATTGACGGATACTCCCACCATATCGTCACCCGAGGGGTTGACCCAGCCCGCGAAACCGGCCTGCATGTCCATCAGGTATCCGGTGTAGGTGGAAGTGAACATCTGCCGCTGCATTCCGGTGAGGGTAGCCGGGTTCCAGTAGAGCCCCATGGGGTCTCCGGGAACAGCCGTGAAAGCTCCGCCCATGGATACCGCCCTGGCGCCGGCGGGTACCTGAAGGAAGGCAAAACCGGCCGTGCCTGCCATTACCGGGGCCGTCATCACTGCAAGCAGCACCGCTGCCACTGTTATCTTCATCACTGTTCTCCGTTTCGAATTCATTCCAATAACGTATAGACTATTTCGTTTATCGGTGCCGGTCAACGGGGGAGAATGCCCAGATGACCGTCACACTGTCAGTCATGGCCCCCCGGATCATGTCACGAGCCGTTACTATCAGCCTTCTTCCATCCGCTATCTGAACGTGGTCCACTCTCAGAACGGGAACGTCATCCGGCAGGCTGTCCTCGATGAACCAGCCGTCTCCCTCCAGTCTTAGACCGAGATCCAGGATATTGTTCCCGCCCAGGGCCGCGTAGATACCTTCGCCGCATGTCTTCTCCGGCGGGTAGACGGCTACGGTGCACGGTTCCATAAGGTTCAGTTCGAGCCCCTTCATCGCGACGCATGTATGACCCTGGGAATAGAGCCGCTCCAGGAAGGCTGTCGCCTCCGAATGCAGGCCGCTGCCCCAGGCGTATGAAAACGATGCAAGAACGGTCAGCAGAAGAATGCGTCCCAAGATCAGTCCTTTATTCCCGACCTGGTGTAGCTGGCCACTATCCGTTTCTGGGCCGCCAGGAACAGGAGTATCAGCGGCATGGTGGAGAATGTGGAAGCCGCCATCAGCAGATGGAAATTGCTGGACTGCTCCTGGTTGAAATACGAAAGGCCCACCTGAAGAACTCTGAGTTCCTCTGAATGCGTGACGACCAGGGGCCACATGAAGCTGTTCCAGGAGCCGATGACGTTGAAGAGAATAACCGTGATGAGCACGGATTTGGAGAGAGGGAGGACCACCTTCCAGAGGTACCTGAGCCTTCCGCAGCCGTCGAGGATTGCCGCCTCGTACAGGGTTCTGGGAATGGTCCTGAAATGCTGCCTCAGCAGGAATACCGTGAAGACGTTGGCCGTCCACGGGACTATCAGCGCCATGTAGGTGTTTATCCAGCCCAGCTTGGAGAGGATAACGTAGGAGGGGGCGAGATATACCGGCTGGGGAACCATCATGGTGGAGAGGAAAAGCAGAAAGAGCATGCTCCTGCCGGGGAATTTCATGGTGGCGAAGGCGTAGGCCGCCAGGGAGGATGTCACCAGAACCCCTGCCAGGGTCAGGACCGTAACGATAAGGGTGTTGAGGAAATACCTTCCGAAGGGGACCTTCGTCCAGGCCTCGACGTAGTTGGACAGTCCGCCCTGCTGAAGCGAGGTGTTCACCATCCACAGGAACGGCAGCAGCATTATCAGGCCGCCCAGGATGAGAAGGAAATGTTTGCCCAGGTTAAGGGCCGTCGACCTGGGATCCATGCTCATCAGGAGTAATGCACCCTTCTACCAGCCACCTTCCGCTGGATGATGGTAAGAGTGAGAAGGATGAGAAAGAGGAACACCGAGATGGCGCTGGCGTAACCTATATCGAATCGGTCAAAAGCTTTCTGGAACAGATAGAACACGATGACGTTCGTGGTTCCCAGCGGGCCTCCCCCGGGGGGAGGGGTCATCACGTACACCAGGGCGAATGTCTTGAAGGAGATTATGGTGCTCATTATGAGCACGTAGTAAGTCGTCGGCGACAGCATGGGCCAGGTGATATGGCGGAATGTGCCCCATTTTCCCGCTCCGTCCAGTTTCGCGGCCTCGTAGTAGGTCTCGGGGATGTTCTCCAGCCCCGCCAGGAACAGCACGGTGTTGTAGCCGGTGCTCTTCCAGACGCTGACTATCATCAGTGAGACCAGGGCGAGGCTGGGCCCCGCCAGTATCCCCTTCGGGTGTATTCCGAGAGGGGAGAGCATCATCTCGAAAACTCCTCTCGGCTCCCGAAGCCACTGCAGGGGCTGGCCTCCCAGGGTGGTGATGACCTGGTTGATGGGGCCGGCTTCGGGGTTGAAGAGCCAGGACCACACAACGGAGATAGCCACGGCGGAAGTAACCACCGGAAGGAAGTATATGGTCCTGTAGAAGCCCTTCCCCGCCAGTTTCCGGCGAAGCAGTACGGCCAGCAGGAGAGGGAGTATGATGCTGGCCGGAACCACTCCCAGAACGAAATAGACGGTGTTGAGAACGCTCTGCCAGAAACGGGCGTCCGTCAGCATCCGGCCGTAGTTGTCCATGCCCACGAAGCCGTGGAAACCGCCTATGTCGTAATCGGTGAAGGACGCGGTGAAGGAGCTGATGATGGGAAGGGTTCGGAAAACCAGCACGATTATCAGTGCCGGTAGAATGTAGAGGTAGGGTGCCAGCTTCGTTCTAATGTTCAATGTCATCCCCAGGCCGGTATTCCGCCGTTACGGTCGATATACTGAAAACCTCTCCGTCAGACTGGACAACAATAGTCCCCTGTTCGTCCGTCCGCAAGATTGCGCAGCCCATGTCCCGGTACATCTCCACAACCGCGGGATGGGGATGACCGAAGCGGTTCCTCCTGCCGGCGGAGAAAACGGCTGCCTGGGGAGCGAGTTTTCTCAGATAGGGCGGGAATGCCGAGGAAAGGCTGCCGTGGTGAGGAACCTTCAGCACGGTGACCGGCAGTGTCTCCGGTGTGAGGAGCATCTCCGTCCTCTCCTCGATGTCGCCGGTGAGCAGCACCGAGAAGCCGCCGCAGGTTATTCTCAGAATGGCGGAGTTTTCGTTCATGTCCAGGTTCGTGCCCTCCACACCCCTGGATTCCACGGCGACCTGTACATCCGGGGACAGGCGTATCTCCATTCCGTCACTCAGCAGTCCGTAGCCGCACTCAATTTCAGCCACCGTACTCAGAAGTTCCTCGTAGACCCACGAGGAGAAAACCATGCCCGGGTCCAGCACATCCCCTACGGTGAAGTTCCTCAGAACGGCCGCCAGCCCGCCGATGTGGTCAGCGTGTGGATGGGAGAACGCCAGGATATCTATCCTGTCCACACCCAGCTCTCTCAGCCGGAAGACCACCGGAGGCTCCAGCGCTCCTCCCGGGTCGGGCCCCCCGTCGAAAAGAAGGGTCTTTCCGCCTTCAGTTCTGACCAGAACCGCGTCCCCCTGTCCCACGTCCAGGAAGCAGACCTCCAGCAGAGGCGCCAGGGAGTCCACCCTCTGAAGCCAGTGAGCGCTGTCCGGACCGGTTCGAACAGCGGGGTCGATGAAGACATGTTCCTCCAGAATGCCCAGGGTGCCGCCTCCGACGCCGGTCACGTATTCAAGCTCGGACAGATGGAAGAAGGGACCGAAGATACTCCGGTGCTCCACGATGGCCGACGCACTGACCTGCCCTATGCCCGGAATGGTCCCCAGGAGATTCTCGTCCGCCGTGTTCAGATCTATGGAATCGTTTGATAAAACTGATAATGATAATAATATAGCCAGAAGCCAGGTCATTACTTGACATTCCTCACTTTCGGGTTAAGCATATGTATAACCGGAAAGGGGGTTCTTATGAAGAACCTACTTATAACACTTGCTCTGACGGCTCTTTTCGCGTCCTCGACCATGGCCGGCGACATCAGGCTTGAGGACAGCCATTTCGCCACAGTTGCTTACATAAGGGATAACGGAAGAATAGAAAATGCCACCTTCCAGATAATGGGATATATCAGGGAGGACGGAAGGATCGAGGACGATTCCTTCCATACCCTCGGATATATCGATGAGGACGGCAATATAGAGGACGAGGACTACAACGATCTTTACACTCTGAACCAGAACGGAAGACTGACGGACGAGAGCTTCATGAAGGTGGCGGAGATCCAGCGCGACGGCACCGTGGAGAACGCCCGTTTCCAGGAGATACTCTACGCTGACGGCACGCATGAGGACATGCTGCAGAGAATTGCCGTGTTCCTGGTGTTCTTCTGCGATATCCTGGAGGAATAGCGGCTCAAATCAAGTAAAGCAGATAGAGTCACCGCCCGGCACGAGCCGGGCGGTCTTCTTATAGGGATACGGAAAGTTACCTGTCCCTGAAGTCCTCTCCCTTTCCACCCAGGCCCCGCACAACCCTGAAGGCCTTCCGGGCCGCCGACCCCGGGTGCTGGGCCAGCTCCGACGCCCAGTCCCTCAGATTGTCGTAGCTGGTTAGCTTCCTCCAGCTGCGGTACCTCTCTATCCTTCTCTTCCAGCTTATCACGTCGTCCAGGGACAGGAAGGGAAGGCGCATGTTCATCACTTCGCATGCCCGGTTCCGGGCAGGGTCGAGAAGTTCGGGATTTGTATCGCTGGCCAGGTAGCCGTTCTCCCTGGCCCAGTCGTGTATGTACCTGCCGGGAATGGCGGTGGAGAGATACACGATTATGTCGTCCGGCTTTATTCTCTTTAGGTGTTCGTAGGTGGCCCTGAGGTCCTCCTCCTTCTCCATGGGAAATCCTATCATCAGGTTGGCCGTAGCCTCCACGCCGAATTCATGGCACCATTCGAAAGCCTTCTCCGCCTGTTCAGGCGTTGTTCCCTTGCGGTAGAAGTCCAGTATTTTCTGGCTTCCGCTCTCCACCCCGAAGGAGATGCAGTGGCATCCGCTCTCCGCCATGACCCGCACCTTGTCCCTGGTGACCGTATCCACCCTGCTGTTGCAGTGCCAGCACAGCCGCAGGCCCCGCTCCCGAAGAAGGTCCCGAAGTGTCTCGAACCAGCTTGTGGGGTGCATTGTGATTGTATCGTCCTTGAAGAAGACCGGCAGGCTGTCGGTGGACCTCAACCGGGCCAGTTCCGCCGCTTCCTCCACCACGTTCTCTGCGCTGCGGTACCTGATGCTGCCTCCGAATATCAGGTCGGTGCTCGGCTTGCAGTATATGCATTTGAAGGGGCACCCCCTGGTGGTGACCATTCCGTACTCGGACATTCCCTCCCTCAGGTACGAGTCGTAGTCCACCGCATCCCTGGCCGGGAAGGGCAGGGAGTCCAGGTTCCGGGGGACCGG
>JAWOBF010000082.1:0-22211 GCA_046498225.1 Candidatus Aegiribacteria sp. | reverse complement strand
ACCCTCTACTGGCCGTTCTGGCTGGCCCACGGCACGGGAGCCCTGGAAAAGGAAGGGCATGAGGTCAGCTTCATCGACTGTCCCGCCAGGGGCATCGGTGAAAGTGATCTTCTGGAGATGCTCCTGGAGTACCGCCCCCGGCTGGTGGTGCTGGACACTTCCACCCCGTCAATCTACAGCGATCTCAGGGTGGCCTCAACTATCAAGAAGTGTCTTCCGGAAACCTTCGTCGTAATGGTGGGAACGCATGTCAGCGCGCTTCCCCGTCAGTGCCTCGGCCTTGCTCCATCTCTTGACGCGGTCGCCGTTGGCGAGTACGACGACACCCTTGTGGAACTGGCTGACCGTCTCGCCGGAGGGGGCAACCCGGCGGAAGTCCCGGGGCTTGTTCTGAACGACAGGGGTGATCTGGTGGATACCGGCACTCGGGAGATGATAGGCGACCTGGATTCCCTTCCCTTCCTTGCGGACGTGTACAGAAGGCACCTCGAGCCCGAAAACTACTTCTTCGCCGCCGCCAGGTACCCCAGCGTCATGACCATCACCAGCAGGGGATGCCCGTACAGGTGCTCCTTCTGCGTCTGGCCCCAGGTCATGCACCGTGAGAAGTACAGGGTACGTTCCCCCGGCCATGTGGCCCGGGAGTTCCTGATGTTCAGGGAGTACTTCCCGACGGTTCAGGAAGTGGTGATCGAGGACGATACCTTCTCCATCGACAGCGACAGGGTGGAGCAGGTCTCCGATGCCCTGATAAGCGCCGGCAACCGTCTGCCCTGGACCGCCAATGTTAGGGCGAACCTGTCCCTGGACGCTATGAGAAAGATGAAGGCCGCCGGCTGCCGGCTTATCATAGTGGGTTACGAATCCGGCTCCCAGGAGATCCTCAACGGTGTCTCCAAGGGAACCACTGTGGAGCAGAACCTGGAATTCGCCGAGAGGGCCGGCAGGGCTGGACTCCTGGTGCACGGCTGCTTCATGGCGGGAAACCCCGGAGAAACTCCGGAAACCCTGGAGCAGACCTTTCAAATGTCGCTGAAACTTGCCCCGGATACCGCGCAGTACTTCCCGGTGATGGCCTATCCCGGCACCAGGCTCTACCGCCGGTACCTGAAGGAGGGAAAGCTCCGTACCCGGAGTTTCGACCGCTGGGTGACGGATGAGGGACTGCACAACTGCGTGGTGGACCTGCCGGGCCTGCCGGCGGAGGCCCTTGTGGACTGGTGCAACCAGGCCCGCCGCCGCTTCTACCTGAGACCGCGCTACCTGCTTTACAAGATGTGGCAGACCGTCAGCCACCCTTTCACCGAGGGCAGGAGGACGCTTCGGGCCTTCGGCACCTTCAGGAAGCACCTTTTCAGGAAGGCCGCCGAACAATGACGGTCGCTCTTTTCTGGGTATTCCTCTGCCTGTTCCTGTCGTCATGGCTGTTCTACCCCCTCATTCTCCTCGCTCTGTCGGTTTTCGCGGGAAAGGTACCCGGCCGGTGGGAAGACCCCGAAGAATGGCCGTCGGTGAGCGTACTGATAGCCGCCAGGAACGAGGAGGTGGTAATAGGGGACCGGATAAGGAACCTGCTGGAACAGGATTACGGGGGCGGTCTCCAGGTTCTGGTGGGTTCGGACAGCTCCGATGACGGGACCGACCGGGTGGCATCCTCCTTCTCCCGCCGGGGGGTGGTTCTGCACAGAAGTGATAGAAGAATCGGCAAACCGCGCATGATGCAGGAACTTCTGAAGCTGGCGTCGGGAAGGATACTGGTCTTCACCGACGCCGATACCGTATTCGCGCCGGCCACGGTCACCGAGCTGGTGCGTCCCTACTCGGACCCCTCCGTGGGTTGTGTGGACGGCTGCAGGCGGAACAGTCTGGACCGGGATACCTGCGAAAGCGTCTACTGGCGGTACGAGAGGAAGGTAAAGGAACTCTGTTCGAGCATGGGAGCGGTGCTGGGTGCGACCGGCGCCGTATTCTCCGTCCGCAGGGATCTCTTCCTGCCCCTTTCGCCCGGAAGGGCCGACGATTTCGAGCTTGCGGTGATGGCCAGGCTGCAGGGATACCACTGCGTTTTCAACCCGGACGCGGTTGCCATGGAGCCGTCCCCGGATGACTCCAGGCAGTACAGGAGAATGGTCCGCATAGTGAGCTGGATGCTTGTGAGCTGCCTGCTGCTGATGGTCATGGCTGTCCGCGGGAGAAAGCCGCTGCTCTTCATCCAGCTTCTCCTGCACAAGCTTCTCAGATGGTTTTCCGGTCTCTTCCTCCTGGCGGCCACCGCCGTCGCGGGGTTCCTGATTGCCTCTCCGTTCTACATGGCCGTGTTCATCCTGCTGTGCGCTTTTCACCTCTCCGCCGCCGCCGGGGCCCTCTTTCGGGACCGAATGCCGTCGAAGGCTCTCTTCCCCTATTATTTCTGGCTCATGAACGGAGCGGCCACAGATGGTATATTAAGGACGATATTCGGAAAACCCGTGGAAACCTGGGAGAGAAGGAAAGGCGGAAACCACTGAAGAAGAAGACCCTGGTCCTCAGCGTGGCGCTGGATGGTCTGGCCATCTTCCTCGCCATGACCTTCTCCGCCTGGATAAAGTTCGATTCCGGGGTCTTCCCCGACGCCGCTTCCATCTCCGACACCATGATATATTCCGGGGCCGCGCTGTCGCTTCCTTTCTGGTGGCTCATCTTCGCCGCCTCCGGCTCCTACCGCCTTCACTGGGACATGAGCTGGGCGGATGAGATGAGACTGGTGGTCAAACCGGTCACTTCGGGATTCATAATTCTGTTCTTCGGAGCTTTTCTCATATCGCCCTCGGCCTCCGTGGGACGCTGGATAATAGTTTTCTACTACCTGTTCCTCCTGATCCTGGTGTTCATCTCCAGGTCCGCGGTGCGGATAATAGAGCGGAGGCTGGCCAAGAAGGGCCGTCTCAGCCGAAGGGCCGCCATCGTCGGCACCGGTGAGGCGGCTCTGGAGCTGGACGATTATGTTTCCAGGAATACCGCCCTTGGCTACGACATCACCGGATTCATAAGGCCGGGCCGCTGCCATCTGGAGGCTCTGGTCCCCCGGGAGAGGCTCCTGGGCTCGGTGGAGGAGCTTCCCGAAATAGTCAGGGAACACTCCATAAAGGAACTGCTGGTGACCATCGCCTCCAACTTCCACGATGACATACTGTCCCTTTTCGTCCCCGCTTCGGGACAGGGCGTCAGGGTGAAGGTGGTGCCGGACCTCTTCGACGTGGTGGCCGGCCACGTGCACAGCACTCAGATAATGGGGCAGCCCTTCATGGAGATACTGCCGGAAAGGCTCAGCTTCTGGCAGAAACTGGTCAAGGCCTGCATCGACTATTTCCTCAGCATCTTCGTCCTTCTTGTCGGTCTCCCGTTATGGCTGCTGGTCGCCATCGCCATCAGGCTGGACTCCAGGGGTCCCGTCTTCTACCGACAGGAAAGGGTGGGAAAGGGGGGGAAGATATTCAAGCTCTTCAAGTTCAGAAGCATGGTGAAGGACGCGGAGAAGAAGAGCGGCCCCGTCTGGGCGGGCAGGAACGACGCCAGGGTGACACGCGTGGGAAGGCTGCTCAGGAAGTCCCGCCTGGACGAGATACCACAGCTGCTCAACGTTATCAGGGGGGAGATGTCCATAGTCGGCCCGAGGCCGGAGCGCCCGGTGTTCGTGGAGGAACTCAGGGAAGTGTTCCCCTTCTACATGAAGAGGCTCACCATAAAGCCGGGACTCACCGGATGGGCACAGGTGAAACTGGAGTACGACACCGACATGGAAAGCGTGGCCAGCAAGCTGAGATACGATTTCTTCTACATCGAGAACCAGTCCATATTCCTGGACCTGGAGATCCTGGCCCGGACCCTCAAGGTGGTCCTCACCGGCGCCGGGGCGCACTAGGGATTGTGAAAGGATAACAGAAATGCCAGTTCCTCTTCTTGACATTAGCAGGCAGCACAAACCGATCAGGGATGAGCTCCGGTCGGTGTTCGACAGGGCCCTGGAATCATCGAGGTTCATAAAGGGCCCCGAGCTGGAAGCCCTGGAGAGTGAGTTCGCCGATTACTGCGGCACCTCCCACGCGGTGGGCTGCGCGTCGGGGACCGACGCCCTTACCCTCTCGCTTATGGCGGTGGGCGTGGGGCCCGGGGAATTCGTCATCACCACTCCCTTCACCTTCTTCGCCTCGGCAGGGTCCGTAGTCAGGGCAGGGGGCATTCCCCTGTTCCTGGACATCCTCCCCGACTCCTACAACATGGACCCCTCCCTGCTGGAGGAATGGTTCAACGAGAACTGCGCGGTGACCAGCAGGGGCGTAGTATACCGGCCCACAGGCACCAGGGTGGGTGCGGTGATGCCCATTCACCTGTTCGGCCAGATGGCGGACATGGACAGGATAATGGCCATATGCGACGACTGGGGAGTGCCGGTGGTGGAGGACGCCTGCCAGTCGGTGGGGGGCAGGTGGTCGGACCGGCGGGCCGGATCATGGGGCGCCGCGGGCTGCTTCAGCTTCTTCCCCTCGAAGAACCTGGGAGCCCTGGGTGACGGAGGCATGGTGACCACGTCGGACCCGGAGACGGCGGCCAGGCTCACCTGTCTTCGGGAGCACGGCGGAGCGGGCTACATCCACGAGGAAGTCGGTTTCAACTCCCGTCTTGACGCTATCCAGGCCGGTTTTCTAAGGGTGAAACTGGCAAGGCTGGACAGCTGGCACGAGGGAAGGCGGAGGAACGCGGCCTACTACGGTAAGGCCTTCAGAGAACTGAAGGAGGTAACCACCCCGGTGATAAAGAGGGGCGCCTGGTCGGTCTACAACCAGTACACGCTGAGGGCGGAAGACCGGGACGGACTGCTGGAACATCTGAGGAAGAATGAAATAGGGTGCGCCGTCTACTACCCGATGCCCCTGCACCTTCAGAAGTGCTTCCGCTGCCTGGGCTATGTAAAGGGTGACTTCCCCGTGTCCGAGGCCGCTTCCGAAGAGGTCATTTCAATTCCCGTCTTCGGCGAGCTGACGGAGGAGGAGCTGAAAGAGGTTGTGGAGACCGTAAGAGATTTCTATGCGGGCTGACCTCCCCGCATCGCTGATGACCGTACTGCTTCTTCCGCTGGTGACGGCTACGGCCCTCTGCGGAGGTCTCGTTCCCAGGCTGGGCGAGGACATCGACCATCTCTTTCACCGTGAGCCGATGCTAGTCCTGGGGTCCGGCGGGGCTGCCGCCACGGCCGCTTTCCTCCTGGAGAACCCGGAGGGTGACGCCGGCTTCATGGGACACGGCTTTCTCGATGACGCCTCCATGGGGTGCCATCACGCCTTCGGGCCGGCTCTGCCGGCCGGTTCGGTCCTTCTGTGGGGGCTCGGGTCCCTGTCTGACGCTTCCGACGCGGAGAAGACCGGACGAATGCTCACGGAGGGCCTTCTCATAACCTACGGGATCACCGGTGTGCTCAAGCTGGGTGCCGGCAGGGAAAGACCCGACGGAAGCGGCACGGGCAGCTTTCCCTCGGGGCACTCGTCCGGGACCGCATGCGCCGCGGTGGTCCTGTGGGACAGGTACGGCCCCGGCGCGGGAGTGCCCGCAGCGGCCCTGGCCGCCTTTACCGCCCTTTCAAGGGTACAGCTGGGCAGGCATTACCCCTCAGATGTTATAGCGGGGACCGCCATCGGAATCTCCGTGGGACTGGCGGTGGTCGGAGCCCACGGCGACGCGGTGGATTCCACCCAGGTTCAACCCGCCCTGGGACTGCAGTGGAGCAGCCGGCGGGGTTTTGGAGTATATTTCTGACATGAAGAAGAGATTCAGGAGCTTCAAGTACGCATTCAGGGGGATAGGAACCCTTCTGGCCACCCAGATGAACGCCAGGATACACCTTGCGGCCCTCATATTCGTTGTGGCTGCGGGACTTCTAACCGGCCTGACGCTGGACGAGTGGGGGCTCATCGCCCTTGCCGTGGCCATGGTGCTGTCGGCGGAGGCCATGAACAGCGCCCTGGAGTTCCTTGCGGACCATACGGCCCCGGAATGGCACGATTCGGTGCAGAAGGCAAAGGACCTGGCCGCAGGAGCCGTGCTCCTGGCGGCGGCGGGCGCCCTGGCGGTGGGCCTTGTGGTCTTTCTGCCCCATTTCTGACCTTTATCAATGATTCTGACAGGGAGATGAGCGATGCTTGACAGGGACCTTCTGAGGAACGACCCGGAGAGAGTCCGAACGGCGGCGAGGAACAAGGGGGAACCTTGTCCCCTGGACCGGTGGATGGAACTTGACGGCAGCAGGCGGGGCCTGCTCAAGGAGAGCGAGGAACTCAGACGCCGCAGGAACGAGCTGTCCAAAGAGGTCTCCTCAATCAAGAAGGAGGGTGGCGATGCCGGGGATCTCATTCTGGAGAGCCGCCAGGCGGGCAAAAGGATATCCTCCATAGAGAAGGAACTCTCACAGGTAGACGCTGATATGGCGGAAGTGGAACTGCAATTCCCCAACATTCCCGACCCGGATGTTCCGGTGGGTTCTGACGAGTCTTTCAACAGGATATTGCGGACGGGCGGGCCGGAACCGGTGGAGGACGACTCGCTCCTTCCCCACTGGGAGGTACTGGGGGACAGGCTGGACCAGGAGGCGTCCGGCACCATTGCGGGAGCGAATTTCATTCTGCTGCGGGGATGGGGGGCATGGCTCCAGCGGACCCTTATCAACTGGATGATGGACCACAACGCCCGGGCGGGCATGGAGGAGGTATGGTTCCCCTTCGTGGCCGGCAGGGAGAGCATGACCGCCACCGGACAGATACCCAAGCTGGAAGAGGACATGTACCACATCGAGAAGGACGACCTCTTCCTGGTCCCCACCGGAGAGGTTCCCCTGACCAACATCTACCGCGATACCATCCTGAACGAGAAGGACCTTCCCGTGGCCCTCTGCGGCTACTCGCCCTGCTTCCGCCGGGAGGCGGGAAGCTACGGCAAGGACACAAGGGGTCTGAACCGTGTCCACCAGTTCGAGAAGGTGGAGATGGTGCGGCTGGAGAGGCCGGAGGACTCCGCGGCCGCCCAGGAGGAGATGGTGTCCCATGTGGAGGGCATGCTGGAGCTGCTTGAGCTTCCCTACAGGGTATCTCTGCTCTCCACCGGCGACCTGAGCTTCGCGGCGGCAAGATGCCTCGACCTGGAGGTGTGGGCGGCCGGCCAGAAGAAATGGCTGGAAGTCTCCTCCGTCTCGAATTTCAGGGATTTTCAGGCCCGAAGGGGAATGATAAGGTACCGGCCGTCGGGGGGCGGAAAGCCGGTCTTCGTTCACACCCTTAACGGCTCCGGCCTGGCCCTTCCCAGAATAATTGCCGCCCTGGTGGAGAACGGCCAGACCGAGGACGGAAGGGTCAGGCTTCCGGGAGTCCTGGCAGAATTGACCGGGGTCGATACCCTGGGCTAGGGAGTCTTCCGCATCATCGTTGCGGAAAGGCTCATGAATCCGTACACTAAATCGAATTGGATTTATATTATCAGGTTAATATGTTTGTAATGCTATCGATTAGTGAAAGGTTTAGCGGGTCATGTTCACTTATTACTTACTGGTCACGTCGCTGCTGTCATCGATCCTTCTGGTCCCTGACGAATACCCTTCCATCCAGAGTGCTATCAATTCCGCTGTCAATGGAGATACCGTTCTGGTTGCTCCGGGTACATACCAGGAAAACATCAGGTTCCTGGGAAAATCCATAACGGTTTCCAGCCAGCAGGGCCAGGCAATCACCACGATAGATGGAAGTAATCCCAGTCATCCCGATTCAGGATCCGTTGTCTACTTCATCGAAAATGAAGACTCCGATGCTGTTCTTACAGGCTTTACAATCTCCGGTGGTACCGGAACACAATCGGGGGATAACCGAATTGGAGGCGGTATCCTGATCATCGATTCTTCACCGATGATTTCAGATAACACTTTGACAGGTAACTCTGTCGAGTCTGTGCTTAATGCTTATGGAGGAGGAATTCTGGCCACTGACTCCTGTTGTCCACTCGTACAGGCTAATGTCATCACCCTGAATACATCATTCTCCATTGATGGAAACGGCTACGGCGGGGGTCTCTGTTACAATTACGGGGCCGCACCGGTGATAACAGGTAATGTGGTGAACGGGAATACGGCGGAGATAGGAGGTGGTCTGTACGGAAAGCACGAATCGCAGGTTGAGGTCAGGAACAATGTTATCTGCCTTAACCATGCATATTATGGTGGTGGGGGCGTAGGATGTAATCCCGGAACTGTTGTTACTCTTGAGAACAACGTTATATGTGACAATACCGCTGAAACCAGGGGAGGAGGGATATATACACAGTTCTCAGAAGTAATCTTAAGGAACTGTATTCTCTGGTCAAATTCAGCACCGCTTGGCTCTCAGATCGCACTTGGGGATACCGGTTCCACATCTAATATGCTTGTTGAATTCACCGATCTTCAGTATGCTGCTGATTCCATTCTGATCGAACCTGGATCCGTTCTTCAATGGAATGACGGCAACTTCGATACAGAACCGGTTTTCCAGGCAGATTCCATCAGTGAATACCAGCTTCATCTAACTTCTCCCTGTATAGACGCAGGAAATCCTGATCCGGAGTTTTTCGATCCGGAGGACCCTATCAACCCCGGCTTTGCTCTATGGCCCGCCCTGGGAACGGTGACAAATGACGCCGGTGCATTCGGGGGACAGGGAACAGGCTACTGGACAGGAATTGTTGATGGTGTTCCGGGTGGTACCTGCCACGTCATCCCGGTTCAAGCCTGGCCCAATCCATCCGCAGAGAGCCTGCGAATCATTTTCTATCCTCGAGAATCAGTTGATGTTGATATCTCTATCTACGATACAAGTGGAAGATTGGTTCTTTTCAGGAAACTTTCAGATATTGAACCGGTATGTCATACGGAAACGCTGGATATCGGTGAAATGCCTTCGGGCCTATATATCTGTGTCGTTGAGTCTTTCTGTTTCTCAGGTGCGACCGGAATCGTTGTGCTCAAATAGACTTGTCCGAGAGCCCTGTCCCGAAGTATTCACGGGTGGATGCCAATCAACTTGTTCGATCGCAAACGGGAGATCTTTCAATACAGCTCCCCGAAGGTGACGATCAAAGAGGTCACACAGAAAACGATAGACTGTCATATCCGATTTCATCCTGAACCTTCGCGTAACCACGGCCAGAAAACTTTCAAGTACCTTAAGCGGATGAAACAGAGTTTTGATCATTATGAACTGGATGTATATCCAAATCCTTGCCCTGGTGATTGCCCTGTAGTTATCTCTCCATGTAGGTGAGAAATTCATGTCCTCATACTCCAGACCTTCAGGCATGAGGTCTTCCACAGCCGTACTGGGCAGAGGTGTCAGCATAAAAGCTACTATCTCATCAAGTCCCAGCCTGGCAAGTTTCCTGATATATCTGTAAGTCTTTCTTCGATCTGATTTTTCCTCTCCCGGAAATCCAAGCACGAAATTGCAGTTTACTCTTATACCGAGTTTATGACAGTACTTCACTACCTTCACAACATGATCAAGGTCAACTGTCTTGTTCATCAATTTCAAGACCTTCTTCGAAGCAGATTCCGGCGAGAGGGCAAAATATCTGCAACCTGACCTGTAAAGCAGTTCCAGTTCTTTCTTTCCTACTGTTTCCGCCTTAATACCGGAAGGAAAGCAGTAGAAATATTTTCTCTCTCTCCGCAGCAGTTCTTCTGCGAAATTCCTGGTCCTTTCCCTGGAAAGCGAAAAATTCTCATCCTGGATATGAAAATCATTCACACCATACTCTTTGTGGTAATAGTCCATTTCATCAATTACACGCATGTAGCTCTTTGCCATCCAGTTCCCACCCCACATTTTTGGAGTCTGACAGAAAGCGCAGTTGAATGGACACCCTCTGCTGGTGAAAAGGCTGAGATATCTGCCTTTTCTGACGGGTCCATGGGCATAATGCAGGCTCCAGTAGCGCTCAAGTGGCAGTGGATCGAAATTCCCGAAGGGAAGATCCTCTATCGGATTATTGCGGGGAATCCGTTCCGAAGCGAATCCGTGCCCATATATCCCGTCCAGAGTGAACTCTTCCGAGTTCTCCAGCATATTGAGAAGCATGGGAAATCTCTGCTCTCCTTCTCCCTGGATAACATAATCGGCACCATTTTCAAGAAATGGATCAACGCAGAATGTAGTATGGTAACCTCCTATGACAACAGGAATGTTCGGGAACCGTTTCTTCGATTCCTCAACCAGCTGTAACCCAACGCCATGTTCCAGAGTACAGTGAACAGAAATACCTATGACATCAACATCTTCGGGAATACTCTGAATTGCTTCGGACGGCTTGAGACCTCTGGCCTCGAACTTGTCAAGGTAAGGCAGAAACCTATGGGGAGCCATTCCGTAAGAATCAACGACTGCTACTGAATGTCCGGCTTCCTGCAGGACACTCACAAGGTATGCCAGATTTGAGGGAACTCCGGGAGTAGAGCCAAACGGGCTGTTCCTGAGATTGATCACGGGAGTCCTCACCAGCGCGACCTTCATCGTCGCCTCCATTTCAGTAATTCATGCAGTATACTAACAAGCAGTCTTGGATAGAACCTGACGGAGGATACGATGTTGGTTGATACGGCACATTCCCAGGTGCAGGTACATTTCTGGTCATTGACCCTTCTGAAGAGGTCCCTGGAACCGCGTAGTATACGCCTGAGATCGTAGCCTTCCGTGCGCAGGTTCCCGAGTACCTCCGGTCTGAACTCACAGAGCCTTACATCTCCCATTTCGTTTATTACGGTTATCTTCCTTCCCGCGAAACATTTTGATACCCTTTGACCCCTTACCAGTTTCGAGAGTATTGATATATAGACGTCGTTCAGTCCTCTGAAGAAGGAACTCAGATCCCTGGTTTCGGACCTTCTGCCGAATCTCATGTAGTTTTTTGCCTCTTCAAGAAACTCGTCCAGGTCGATGCCATCGGGAATTGGATGCGGCCACTCCTCTCTGAGAAGGTGGAGTTCGTGGTTGTCGGGCCCGATCTTCTCCCCTACCCATTTTCTGAGATCATGGTGCAGGGCGCTGTTGTCCGGCAGGAAAACAGTTACGACGTCCAGGCTCAGATTTTCCCGATCCTTTTTCAGTTCATTTATTCCACCGGCGGCTTTCAGCAGTGAATCAAGGCAGCCATCTATACCCCTGGAGGTATCATGTCTCTCGTCAGGGTAATCCACGCTGAAGGCCGCTCTGAAGTGAACCCGGGGATACCTTTCCGTGAGTTTCCGGAAAACATCCACCGTGGCACCTGGTGACAGGCCATTGGAAGGTATGGTGACATATTCAACCCCTGCATTCTCCACGAAACAACTTACCACATCGACGATATCTTCTCTGAGTATCGGTTCTCCTCCGGAAATGAGCAGATAAGGTATTCTGCCACATTTGCGGGATATGGCATGGAACTCCTCCAGTGAGAGCTCTTCGGGTTCCTCTATACCGCTGCGTTTTATCCTCTGAGCATAGAAGCAGAAGGGACACCTGGCGTTACACCGGGCGGTAACGAAGAGTATCAGAAAAGACGGCTGATATGGTTTCAGGAAGGAAGCCGCCATGCGTATCAGTTTCAAGTAAATCCTTACTTTTGCAGATTCACAGTATTCTCAAAGTCTTCGGTCAACCCTGCGAATATAACCAAGATGCTGTAGAGTCCGCAGTCCTGTCATTGGGGTTCCATACCTGTGAGGATTCAGTTATAGATTATGTTCATTCTTTCTGTGACCCGTTTCCGTCGATTGGACAGTCTTTTGAATATTTCTGTGATCATTCCTGCGTTCAATGCACAGAGTACCATCGGCAAGTGCCTCGATTCTGTAGCTGTTCAGAATCCGGCTCCACTAGAGATAATCGTGGTCGATGACTGCAGTAACGATACTACTGCAGAGATTGCAGCTGAGAGGCGCACGCGTGTCATACGCTGCGACAGAAGGTCGGGGCCGGCTGTTGCAAGAAATAGAGGAGCTGAGTCAGCCAGAGGGAATATACTTCTGTTCCTCGACGCTGATGTGACAATTCCTCCGGATCTTTCTAGAAAAATATTGGACATTCTGAAGGAAGAAGATAGTATGGCGGCGGTTCAGACTCTGTACTCTCCCAGATGCGCCGCAGAGGATCTTGTTTCAGAGTATCAGAACTTCTACTACTATCATGCCCTCGCACATGTCAAGTGGCAGAACGCCGCTATCTTCGCTACCTGGTGCGCGGCAGTCCGGAGGAACGATTTCTTCGCTGTGGGTGGTTTCAATACCAGGATACCCGAACCGACGGTTGAAGATGAGGAATTTGGCTACTCACTTGCGGATTCCGGCAGGTTCATTCGCCTGGCCAGGGACATACAAGTAGTTCATCACGCATCCTACACCCTTTCGCAGTTCGTATCGCGAAGGCTGAGAATGGCGCGGGCCCAGGCCAAGAGCGGCTGGCGGTCCATCAGGGACAGGCTGCTGCGGAGGTACGTGAACATCAGGGAGACCGGAACACATCACAGCAGGTGGGTGGTCCTCAGCATTCTGCTGGTGATGGCGGCCCAGGCCCTGCTCCTCGCGGCTGCGGGGTCTGCCCTGCTGGGGTCTTCCGCCTGGAGATGGCTCCTTCCGGCGGCGCTTGCAGGGCTCGTTCTCTCCCAGCTGTGCCATCTGAGCTTCTTCGGAAGGGCCGTTTCCCATTTCGGGGCCGGGGTCCTGCCGGGTTTCGTTCTGATGTGCGTCCTCGACATGGCGGTGCTGGGATGGGGAATACTGCAGGGCACCCTGCAGTTCATTCTGGGCAGGAAGTACTGACCTTCAGATTCTTCTGAAGATGTACCTCACCAGCGTTCTCAGCACGGACAGGCCGTAGGGAACAGGCTCGAGGCTGGAGTATCCCTCGCCGTGTATGGTGGGTATGGGAACCTCCTCTATCTGCAGTCCCTCCCTTATGGCTCCCGCCAGCATCTCCGAATCGAAATTGAAGGTGTCGGAGTACGTTCGGTAGGGTATGGACTGGAGAGCCCTTCTTCCGTAGGCCTTGTAGCCGCTGTGATAGCTGGTGAGCCTTCGGCGGAAGACCAGGTTCTCCAGGGCGTTGAGCCATATTGTGCCGTAGTACCTGGTCTTTGACATCCCGCCCTCTCTCATGTCCCCGTAGAGTATTCGACTGCCTCCCACCACGTCGGCCCCCCCCTCGAACGGCTCCAGCATGGGCAGCAGGAACTCCGGGGGGTACTGGCCGTCGGAATGGAGCATGACGGCAACGTCTCCCCCGTTCTCGAGGGTCCAGTCGAAGGCGGTCTTCTGGGCGGCGCCGTAGCCCCTGTTCTCCGGGTGGCGCAGAAGGGTGATGGCGGGGAACTCCTCTCCCAGCCGGCGGGCGAGGTCGGCGGTGGCGTCGGTGGAGCCGTCGTCCACCACCAGGATGGTGTTCAGCATGTCCATGGCCTCAGGGGGTATTCCCCTGATGACATTCTCCATGAGGCGCTCGGCGTTGTAGGCCGGCATGTAACAGACAACGTTCAGTTCTTTCAGATCAATATCCTTCACTGGTAGGTCCCGCGGGGTCCGGCATGTGCAAATATGTGTGGTATTCCATGCTCCTGGTAGGCTCCACCGCCCCGGAGAGGGCCGGTGTCCATTCCTCCAGGTGGAAATCGACCCCGTCGAACCAGTAGAGGTAGGGTTTTCTGTCCGGAAATGCTTCCATGAACGCCGCGTCCTCCTCCGTGGTCTGGTGGGCGCAGTAGATCACCGGCCCGTCCAGGAAGGGAGAGGTGAAGTTCAGGCCGCTGCAGATGTTCGGATACCCGTGCTGCCCCGCCTGCATGAACACCACCGCCGGAGTCTCCACGAAACCGGACGCCATCTCCTCCGGCCGTCTGTCTATGGTCTGCCAGGGGCCGGACCGGAGGGCTATGCCGTCCGGAATGTAGACGAACAGGGTTATCATGAACAGACCCAGGATGGACACCGTCGCCAGGTTGCTCCCCCATGTCCCCTTCCAGTTCCCCGCCATTCTCACGGCCTCGCCCAGGCCCAGGGCCGACAGGAGCATGATGATGGGCATCAGGGTGAAATAGTGCCTCGGGCCGTAATCGATGGCGGGGCAGTAATGCAGCCACATCAGCACCATCAGAAGACCGACGGGAAGGTAGAGCCACAGGACCCGCCTGTCCCGGCGGGCCCTTCCGAGGGCCAGAAGCATGGGCGCCAGGGAGAGGAAGGGCCAGCCGAACAATATGGTGCTTCCCACCCCTGCCTGCCTGGCGAGGTTGATGAGACCCCGCAGGGGGGTATGGGCGTAGTCCCCGTACTCGGGGAACCAGGCCTTGTCCGGGCCGAAACCTATCAGCTTCCCGCCGCGGACCATGTCGTAGCCGGCCTTGAACGGGCTGCCGGTGTAGTAGGTGTTGGCCGCAAGGAACAGGGCGAAGGGCACCGCGGCGGCCGCCGCCGCCGGCAGGATGACGCTGAACCACCTTCTTCCGCAGCCGGCGAAGACCGCAAGGGGAATGAATGCCAGCCATACCAGGACCGGGTAGGGCTTGGTGGCGAATGCCAGGCCGATGAGGAAGCCTCCGGCCAGGCTGAACCCGACCCCGCCGCCCTTCACCCTTCTGGAAAGCAGGTAGAGCGACCAGGTCACAAGCATCAGGTTGGTGTTGTGGGCCATGAAGGTGGTGGTCATGAACAGGAAGAAGGGGGAGAGGATCAGCAGCAGCACGCAGACCCTGGCCAGGGCCTCGCCCGCCCACAGCCTAATCAGGAGATAGATTCCCAGAAGGGAGAGCAGCCCTTCCAGCGGACCAAGCAGCGGGGCGGCCCCGGCGGCGGAGAAGGGGGCCATCAGAAGGGAATGGAAGGGTGTGTAGACTATGAACCACCTGCCCCGGTCGAAGATGAAATGCCGAAAGGGAAAATGGGCCATGGGAGCGTCCACCGCGGGTTCCGGCGCGGCCAGCTCACCCGCGGCGTATATTCGGGACTGGAAATAATACGCCGCTTCGTCGCCGCCCTTGGGAATTCCCTGGAAGGGGCCATAGGCCATCCACACGGCGAATACGGCCAGAAGCAGCAGCACCGCGCCCAGGAACCTGCCCCGTGGTATCCCCGACAGCAACCGGAGCAGCTCCGACGCCAGGTCGCGCTGGAGCCTTCCCGCGGCGAATATTCCCGCGAACAGGGCTGCCGGGACCAGCAGCGCCAGCTGCACCAGCTTGTCCAGCGGCCCGCCGGGTGGCGTTCCGACCGCCCTGTAGACCATGAAGAGGATTACCAGGGCTATAGATACTGCTAGCGATGACAGGGACTTCAAGGTCAGAACTTCCTTCCTGTGAGATACGAGACCCATCCCGCCGCGGAAGCGGGAAGGATGAGGGCCAGGTCCGGAAAGGTTATCCATATCGCCCGGAAACCTCTCCATCCACCCGTCGCCACGGCTTCCTTCCAGAAACCCAGGTGTCCGGCGCCGATGACCGCGGCCCCGGCGGCGGCGGCTCCCGGGCCCGGGCCCGGTCCCAGCGGCGCCAGAACCAGCCCGATGACCAGGGGCCAGACGGCGGCGGCCCCGAGAATGACCGGCAGCATCTCCAGGGGCCGGGCCATGGAAAGGGAGGGAATGGAGTGTTCCGAGTCCCTCCTCAGCAGGTAGAGCGCCTTGGACCTCATCATGTTCCATTCGTAGGACATAAGGTCCCGGAACGTGTAGCGGCGCAGATGGAGTACCTCTATTCCCTTAGCCAGCAGGATCCTTCCCCCGCTCCCTGTAAGCCTGGCGGCGAAGTCGGCGTCCTCCACCGTGGCCCCGGGAATTCGGTCGTCAAAGCCTCCCAGCTCCAGAAAACGGATCCTGTCCACGGCGAAGAAGAAGGTGCCGCAACCTGTGATGAATCTGCTGCGTATCCTCCTGGTGAAGGTGTAGTGGTAGTAGAAGTTCTTGTAGAAGGTGGCGGCGTCATCGCCCACCGCCTCACTGCTGTAGATGGCCTGAACGGCTTCGGGGCCCCCGTCCATGGCGGACTGGAGCATTCCCCTCCAGCCAGGCGGCGCCACGGCGTCGCTGTCCACGAAAAGCAGCCACTCACCGGTAGCCTTCTCCGCCCCCGTGTTCCTGGCCCCGGCGGCGCCGGGTCTGCCGGAGTTGGGTATCACCGACGCGTTCATGGACCCGGCCAGCTCCCGGGTACCGTCGGTGGAGCCGTCATCCACCACGATCAGCTGGTCCCCCTCATCAAGCTCCCGCCCCAGAGCCTCCAGAACCCTGCCCAGGGTAGCCTCGCTGTTGCGGGCCGGTATCACGACCGAGAGCGGTGTACGATTCTTTTCCATAGCGCGGCCAGCTGTTCGCCGAACATCTGGAGAAGGCTGCCCGCCCCGTGGTACATGGCTCTGAGCTGGAAGGGGGACATGATGTTTGCAAGCCTGTACAGCAGGAAACGCGGCCTGAGGAAGTACCTGATGTAAGCCAGCCTCCTCAGTTCCATTATCTCCTCGCCGGTCATTGTGAAAGGAACGAAACAGGGACGGTCCAGCAGCATTCCCTGGTCGCTGAGGTTGCTGGACATCTTTCCGAAAAGACCCTTGTGCACGCCCTTGTAAAGCGGAGTGCCGGGAAAGGGAGTGATGGGGAAGAACTCCACCGTGAACGAATTCAGCTCCTTCGCGAATTCTATGGTCTCAAGGCCGTCCTGGAAGGTCTCGCCGGGAATTCCGAATATGTATGTGGTGTGGGTCTTGATGCCTGCGCTGTGGGTCAGCCTGACGGCCTTCCTTATCTGGTCCAGGGTCTCATGCTTCATCAGGGTGTCCAGGTGTTTCTGGACACCGCTCTCCACCCCGTAGTTTATGCACCAGCAGCCGGCTCTCTTCATGGCCTTCAGAAGCGGCAGGTCAACGGAATCCGCCCTGCAGGAGACCCACCAGCGGACGTTGAGCCCCCTGCGGAGTATCTCACTGCAGATGCCGTAGACATGATCGTGATCATGGGAGAAATGCTCGTCCCAGAACTTTATCTCCCGGGCCCCGTAGCGCTGGATGTAGTACTCCATCTCGTCTACAACCCGGACCGGGTCGCGAAGGCGTATGTGGTTGCCGTACATCTTGTAGCAGTAGAGACAGCTTCCCGTGCATCCCCTGCTGGCCAGCATCTGCATGGCCGGGACCGTGGACACCTGTTCGAAACTGGGGTAGTAGCGCTCCATCTCGCACAGGTCCACCGCGGGGAAGGGAAGCCGGTCAAGGTCTTCCACTATCTCCCTCGGAGGGGTCCGGTGAAGTTTTCCCCTCTCCTTTATGAGAAGCCCCCTGACCCCTTTCAGGTCTTCTTCCGCCTCCACCGCCCTCATAAGCTCCCTGGACGTTATCTCCCCCTCGCCTATCACCACCGCGTCCAGGGCGTCCGTGCTCTCCATGAGGGTCTCCGGCATGGCGGTGGCCCCGTGGCCCCCGATGAATGTGAATATGGAGGGGATACGCTCCCTGGCCTCCTCCAGAAGGGGGCGGGCCTTGTCCCACAGGAGGCTTATAACGTAAACCCCCAGCGCACGGGCCCGAAAAAGCTCCATCTTCCGCAGCATCTCCTCGTTGGTGTAGAAGAAGCCTTCCAGGAACAGCACCTCATGTCCCGCGTCGCGCAGCACCGCCGCCACGTACTGAAGACCCGGAGTGGGCCAGCAGCCGGATATGCCTCGGGTATCCCTGGCTCTTATGTCATCAGGCCCCCAGGGGGGGACAACGAGGGCTATTCGCACTGGTGTCCTTTCGGCAGAAGGAGTTCCACAACGGGATATGTACTATAAGAAAGTGGGGCCGGCATCGCACGGCCCCGCCGGCCCCCCGAATTGTTGGCCGGCCCCGCAGCTGATATACTTCCCCCTGACCGGGCTTTTGCATTACTCAACCGCCCGCCGGGGTCGGAACGGATCCTGCGGCGCAGGACTGATTGGACAGAGGAAAATGAAAGTACTGATAACCGGAGGGGCCGGTTTCATCGGATCGCACCTGGCCGACCTGCTGATAGAAAGGGGATACGGCGTCAGGGCCCTGGACAGCCTGGACCCCCAGGTGCACGGACCGGACGCCGGGAGGCCGGACTACCTGAACCCGTCTGCGGAGCTGATGGTGGGGGACGTCAGGGACCATGAAGCCGTGAAGAACGCCATGGAGGGCTGCGGCATGGTGGTCCACTTCGCCGCCGCCGTCGGCGTGGGCCAGTCGATGTACCGTATGGAGCACTACACCTCGGTGAACGCCCTGGGAGCCTCGGTGGTGCTGGAGGAGGCGGCGCGAAGAAAGGACACTATCAATAAGATGCTGGTGGCAAGCTCCATGTCCATCTACGGGGAGGGACTGTACGAATGCGGGGAGTGCGGCAGCTTCGCTCCTAGGCTCCGGCCGGCCGAGCAGCTGGAGGAGCACAGCTGGGAAGTGCGGTGTCCCGTCTGCGGGATGGAGGCGGCCCCGGTGGCGGTTCCGGAGTCCAAGCCCCTCTACCCCTCATCCATCTATGCCATCAACAAGAGAAGCCATGAGGAGATGTTCCTGGTGGCAGGCCAGGCCTACGGCATACCAACCGCGGCCCTCCGGTTCTTCAACGTCTACGGCACCCGCCAGGCCCTCTCAAACCCCTACACCGGCGTGGGGGCCATCTTCGCCTCCCGTCTCCTGAACGACAATCCCCCGGTGATATTCGAGGACGGCCTTCAGAGCAGGGACTTCATACACGTCCGCGACCTGTGCAGGGCTTGCCTTCTGGCCCTGGAGGACCCGTCGGCGGACTATCGGGTGCTCAACGTAGGCACCGGCAAACCCACCACCATCCTGGAGGTGGCCGAAGCCATAGCCGGGGAGCTGGGAAAGCCGGCTGACGGGTTCATCGTAAAGAACCGGTTCAGGGCAGGGGACATCCGGCACTGCTTCGCCGACGCCTCGCTCATCCGCCGGCTTCTCGGCTTTCGGCCGGAGATAGATTTCCGGGAAGGGGTGCGGGACCTGTGCGAATGGGTGGCCACCGCCACCGCCACGGACCGTGTGGACCACGCCACCCGTGAGCTGGAGGACCGCGGGCTCACCCGCTGACCCGGGCTATCCCGCGGTAAGGGGGAGCGGTTCCGGTTGCCTGTTCCGGTACAGGTTACAGCTGGAAAAGCCCTTTTCCCGCAGAAGCGCTGCGCCGGAGGTCAGGCCGTGGAACAGGTGGGATCTCCTGTGGGTGTCCGAGCCCAGGGTGACCAGCTTTCCTCCCAGTTCCCCGTAGAGTTCCAGCACTCTGGGAGTGGGGTATGTCATCCTCTCGGCCCGCCGCAGGCCCGAGGTGTTCAGCTCCAGGGCCATTTCCCTTGCGATGAGGGTCTCGAGTATCCTTCGAACTGTGCCGGGCCACAGCTCCGTCTCGTCGAGGGAGGTGTCCAGCCCGGCCATGGCCAGCCCCCTCCTGAAAAGCCCCAGGTGAGCCAGTACGTCCATCTCCGCGGTCTCCACCATTGCCAGGGTCTCCCGGTAGTATTCCTCCACAACGGCCAGGTGGTCGCCCTCTTTGAAGACGTCCCCGCCCAGAACGAGGCCGTCGTTATCAAGGTAATGCAGGGCTCCCACGATAAAATCGTAATCCGAGTAATCCACCAGTTCCCCGGCCTGCTTGCCGAACCTGTGGGGCTCCCCGACTTCAAGGCCCTTCGAGACGGTGAGCCTGTCTCCGGCCGTGCGTGACGCCTTTGCAAGGGATTTCCGGTATCCGGCGGGGTCCAGGGAATTGAAGCAGTGGTCCGCGGGGTTCATGTCCATGTGGGCCACGAAGCCGATGGCGACAAGACCCTCCTCCATTCCCAGGCCGGCCAGTTCCGCGGCGGATATCTCCGCGTCGGGTGAATCCGAGGTGTGGACGTGCATGTCCGCAAGGGGCATTCGCGGGTTCCTTTCTCCGGCCGCCTAGTAGGTGACCGCCAGCCCCGCCAGTATCATGCTCCTGGATATGTCCAGGGGAATGGAGAACTGGAAGAGGATGGACTCCGGCAGGTAGGCCCTGGAGGCAGAGGCGCTGCCGGGCGGTTTCAGCTCGTACCTGCATCCGATGCGCAGGCAGGAGAACAGGGTGTTGTCCACCATGTCCCAGTCGTGCGAGCCGTCCTGGGACTCCGGTATGTTGGCGAGGTCCGGGCCGTAGCCCAGGTCGGCGCCGGTGAATATCTCCAGGTCCCGGTCGAACCGGTGTCCGGCGCAGAAGGACACCCTGGGCATCATCACCTGCATGGGTATCACGTAGTTCATGTTGAGCATGGCGGAGAGGGCCGTGGGGTCCCCCGGCGGCATGACGTTGTACTTCACCATGGGCCCCACTCCGTAGCCGAAGGAGGAGAAACCCAGGTCGATGCTCTCGGTGGCCCCTACTGCGAAATCCGCAGACGGATAGGCCTGAAGGTAGTCCACCCTTGTGTCCTCCGCCTCCCTCTTCGATTCGGCGGAGAAGTAGGCGGGCAGGGTGGCCCCCCCGGTGACTGTCACGTGATTCTTCCCCAGGGTGTGCGCCCCCTGAATGGCCCCGTAGTAGCATGACGAGGATGTCATGAGCAGGACAGCGACGGCAGATAATAGCCTGGTCATATGGACTCCCTTTCGTTTGGGCAGAAGATACTCCAACGGCGGAAAAGGGCAAAGCCTTTTCGAGGACCGACCGTTCGATGATGTTTCAGCCTGAACGCTTTTCATTGTTCGGAAGGAAGGGAAGTGAAAGATGAAGAAAAGGGTAGCATTCGTGCTCAGCGGCTGCGGAGTGAAGGACGGGTCGGAGATTCACGAGGCGGTTTCGGCGCTGATAGCCCTGGACAGCGCCGGATGGCAGGTGGTTTTCACCGCCCCGGACATCCGGCAGACCGCCACCGTCGACCACATCACCGAAGAACCGGAAGACGAGCCCAGGAATGTCCTCAAGGAGAGCGCCCGAATAGCCAGGGGGGACATAAGGCCGCTTTCGGAGCTGCGCGGAGATGACTACGACGCGGTACTGTTCCCCGGCGGTTTCGGCGCCGCCCTGACCCTGTGCTCCTTCGCTTCCGACGGCCCGGAGTGCAGGGTGAACCCCGATGTGCGGAGAATCATCAGCGACGCCCTTCGGGACGGCAAGCCCATAGCCGCCATGTGCATAGCCCCTGTCATCCTGGCCAGGACCGTTCCCGGGGCCAGGGTCACCATCGGAAGCGACCGGGACACCGCCGAGGCCATAAACGCAATGGGGGCCGAACATGTCGAATGTCCCGTCGACGGCGCGGTGGTGGACGGCGAGAAGAAGCTGGTCACCACCCCCGCCTACATGCTGGCCAAAGGTCCGGCTGAGGTATTTCATGGTGCCACGAAGATGGTGGAAAAATTAGGTGAACTATTCTGATCGTTGGATAGAAGCAGCGGGGAAATCGGAATTTCCCCGCTGTATCTACTATGATTTCAGGTACTTCTAGAATGTACTTTTTATCTCTGCCCAGGTCTGCCTCTGAAGGCCAACGGGTATATTCGGCCAGACTATCGTGGCTCCGTCCGGAGCAATAACCTCCATTTCGTCAAACCATATCGTGTCGAATTCCGTACTCGCATAGATCCTGCCCTCTATCATGAGACCCGAGTGCGTTGAATCAGCATCGATTGTCCATTCCCATGTCAGCTGTTCCCAGCCGATTCCGGAAGAGAAAGTATCGTTTCCACCGGCACTGCCGTCGTAATTGTTTGGATCCGCATAATTAGCGTTATAGTGAGCCCATATACGACCGGAAGGGTAACCGCTTGGCGTATCATCGTACACGTAGAACGAAGCCACAACTGTATCACCTTCGTCAAGGTTCTGTACCCAGCACAAATAGGCCTGAGGCGTTCCTCCCAAGGGAGACTCATAGAACTTCAGTGACTGAGATCCGGAGTAAACGGGATCTGTGTACTCCAGTTCCGGATTACCGTTGCCATAGACGCCCAGGACCGTATGACTCTCCTCCCAGCCGTATGTTTCCGTCTGCTGGGCCATGGCCGTCTGCGAGAAGGCCAGGACCACGATGAGTGCCAGAAGTTTTTTCATTTTGTTTCCTTTCCGAATACTCTAGAATAAAGCCTTGATTGTGCCCCAGGTGGCGGCCGTGAGGCTGAGGTCCCCGGGGAAGATTATGGTTGCGGCTGTGGGAGCGGTTACGGTCATGTCGTCCAC
>JAWOBF010000068.1:0-2504 GCA_046498225.1 Candidatus Aegiribacteria sp. | reverse complement strand
GTCGCCGGATTTACACTATCCATGCTGAAAGGCCGACAGATGAAAGACAGAACCGGGCCGGGGGGTCATACCTCGACGCAGCGGAGCAGGGACTGGGAGAGAGCGCGGTACGAGAGCCTCTTCGAAAGCCTGCATGAGGCGGTTGTCCTCATCGATAACGACGGTGTGGTGCGGGAGATAAACGGCGAATTCTGCAGGATGTTCGGGTACTCCCGGGAGGAGGCTCTGGGGAAGTTTATCGATGACCTGATAGCGCCTGACGGAATGGAGGAGGAAGCCCGGAATATTACGAACGAGGTGGTTTCCGGAAGGGCCCAGTCCATCGACTCAAGGAGACGCCGCAAAGACGGAAGCCTGCTGGACGTGTCGCTGCTCGCCTCGCCGATCTACGTGGGGGACAGCATTGCAGGTTTCTACGGCATATACCGCGACATATCCAAGAGAAAGAGGGCGGAGGCTGAACTCAGGCGGGAGAAGGCCAGCCTGGAACAGCTCTTCCAGTCGGGACACGAGGGCATAGTGATGACTGAGAATGACGGAACCATCGTAAGGGTGAACCGCGAGTTCCAGAGGATGTTCGGCTACGGCGGCGATGAGCTGCTGGGAAGGAACATCGACGAGACACTGGCCTCGCCGGACTCCATGGATACGGCCAGGTGGCTGACCGCCCGTGCGGGCAGGGGTATCCCGGTGTCCATGGAGGTCATCCGGGTTCGCAGCGACGGTTCGGAACTGGACGTATCCCTCATCCTCTCACCGGTAATCGTCGACGGCGAACAGGTGGCGGTATTCTATATCTACAGGGACATAACCGAAAGCAAGAGGATGACTGAAAGGCTGGCCCTCTCCCGCTGGAGGATAGAAAAACTGCACGAAACAGCCAGCATGCTTCAGAAGTGCGGTACGGAGGAGGAAGTCTGCACTGTCGCTCTGGAAGCAGCCGTGGACAGACTCTCGCTTGGACCCTGCTCCATCTCTGTTGTAAGGAAGGACATTCTGGAACCGCTCTACTCCTCGGACCCCGAACTGATGGACCGGCTCGGCGAATTCCGTCCCGGAGAAGGTCTTGCCGGCCGGGCCTTCATGGAACAGGAAACACTGCTTTCTGACGATGCGGAAGTCGAGGGAACGGACAAGCCTTCTTCCGAAATACGGTTCCATCCCCGTGTTGCCTCACCGGTAGGCAGCTTCGGAGTATTCACCGGGTACGGGGAGACCCCGGATAACGAACAGGAGAGCCTTCTGAAAATGCTGCTGCGCCATGCAGCGGAAGCCATCGAGAGGGTCCGGCTTCACGGGGAACTGAGGAAGCAGGCCATCCACGATCCCCTGACAGGCCTTTTCAACAGGAACTACTTCGACCGTTTCATACAGATCGAGGTGGAGAGGTCCAGCAGGTACAGCCACACGATCGGCCTGATTATGCTGGATATCGACGATTTCAAGCAGGTGAACGATTCCTTCGGCCATCAGGCCGGTGACCGGGTGCTCCGCGCGGTATCGGACGGGCTCAGCAGCACTCTCAGAACAAGCGATATCATCATCCGCTGGGGTGGGGACGAGTTCCTGGTGATACTTCCTGAGAACGGTCAGTACAGCGAGTCCGTGGTCGGGAGGATAAGGGAGGAAGTATCCGGAAATCCGGACATCACCGCCGCAACAGGTCAGCCCGTCACCCTTTCCGTGGGCACTTCATCATGGGAGCCCGGTTCGGGCACTTCCATCGATGAGAGCATTGCCCTGGCCGACAGGCGGATGTACCTGGACAAGAAGGAAAAAGAACACTGATGTTCCTGCCCCTCTTCTGTGCGCGGCCCGGTCCGGCCGTCGGCCCGGAGGTTACTCCCGCTGTTCCTTCTCTAAACGGTGATGGCCGGCGAGGTAGCCGATTATGAAACCAATCAGGGCTATCAGGGCTATCAGGATTATCATGGACATGCTGATATTCCAGAACAGCAGCTGGACCACAGCCATCCCGGTGTTCTGAATTATCACTATCACCAGCAGCACAGCCAGCACGATTATCAGCAGCTGTTTCGTTTTCATGATATAACCCCCATGATTGTTGTGTATAATGAACATACGGCTCGATGCGGCACTCGGTCAATAACGAAGGTCATTCCACTGTTTCCAGCAGTTTTTCGAGTTTCTCCCTCCTGGTCTTCAGGGATATTCCATGCCTTCTGATGTCTTTCCATGGGTCTTCCCTCGCGGCCAGCCTGTTCGGGAGGTTCTCCACCGTCCAGTCCCGGGGTGAGGCGCCGCCCTCCAGTTCTTCCCAGGTGATGGGAGTGGCCACCGGGGCTCCCGGCAGGGCTCTGACTCCGTAGGGAGCCACCGCCGTGGCCCCGTATGAGTTTCGCAGGGTATCCAGGAAGACCCTGCCCTTTCGTCTGTCCTTTCGATTCTCCAATGTATACTTCCGCCCGTTCCTTCCGACCAGGACCTCCGTTGCCCTGGCCTGCTCCCAATATCGTCGATCTGCCTCCGCCCACATCTTCTGC
>JAWOBF010000013.1:0-42127 GCA_046498225.1 Candidatus Aegiribacteria sp. | reverse complement strand
CCTTCATCTCAAGGACTCCCGTAGGGCAGAAGGCGACACAGATGGCACATCCCTTGCACCATTCGGGAAAAACGTGTACGAAGGAGGAGGGCTGCTCTCCGCCCCCGCTCTTTGGACTTCTCTTCTCCTCCACCTTACCGCCGCTCTTCTTCCCGGCGGCGGTGGCTTTCTCGGCAGGTGAGGATTCTTTAGCCATTGAACCTGTACCTCCCTTATCTATTGCACAGGTAAACAAGCGATTGCGCAGAAAGGCAGGATGTTCATCCTGCCCTCTGCATGGTAAGACAATTTTCCGTTCCAGTTAGTCCGAGAAAGGCTTCAAGACCTCGGGAAGGTCCGGCTTCCCTATCTCCTGCAATTCGTAACCCACTCTGACCACCGGCTTGTTTATCTTTATCACCCGTGTGAGATCGATGGGGGTGGCTATGATGACAGTGTCACAGTCGGAAGCATTTATGGTCTGCTGCAGGTCTTTCATCTGGTCCTCACCGTAGCCCATGGCGGGCAGGATGAAAGCCTCCTCCCGGTCGGCGTAGTACTTTTCGAAGGTATCGATGATGGTGCCCACCGCGAAGGGGCGCGGATCGGTATAATCCGCCGCTCCGAACTTCTCGGCGGCCACGAATCCCGCCCCGTACTCCATGTCTCCGTGGGTGAGCGTCGGACCGTCCTCCACCACCAGTACCCGGGCGCCGGTTATCAGCGAAGGGTCATCCACGGTGAGAGGGCTGGCTGCGTCCACTATTACCGCAGACGGATTCACCGCTCTGATGTTCCCTCTCACAATGTCCACATCGTCGGGGTAGGCGCTGTCTATCTTGTTTATCACCACCGCGTCCGCAAGCCTCAGGTTCGTCTGGCCCGGGTAGTAGGATATCTCGTGACCGGGCCTGTGAGGATCGACCACGGTTATGGTGAGGTCGGGTCTGTAGAAGGAGGTATCATTGTTGCCGCCGTCCCATAGGATGATGTCCGCCTCCTTCTCCGCCTCCCGCAGTATTGCCTCGTAGTCCACTCCCGCGTATATCACGTTGCCCCGCCTGATGTGAGGCTCGTACTCCTCCATCTCCTCGATGGTGCAGTCATGTTTCTTGAGGTCCTCAATAGTCTCGAACCTCTGGACCTTCTGGGCCACCAGGTCGCCGTAGGGCATGGGGTGCCGAATGGCCACGACCTTCCTGCCCGCCTTCTGAAGAATATCGATGACCCTTCTGGTGGTCTGGCTCTTGCCGCAGCCGGTCCTTACGGCGCAAACGGCTATGACCGGTTTGGAGCTTTCGATCATGGTTTTCTCCGCACTCAGCAGAGTGAAATCCGCTCCGGCGGCGTTGACCCGGGAACAGAGCTCCATCACCGTATTGTCCGAAAGGTCGCTGTAGGACATGACGCAGAGATCTATGTTATCTTCCCGTATGATGTTCTCCAGCTCCTCCTCCGCCATGATGGGTATACCGTCAGGGTAGAGTTCACCGGCCAGCTGGGCCGGATACTTCCTGTCATCGATATCGGGTATCTGGGTGGCGGTGAAGGCCACCACATTGTAGTCCGGGTTGTTCCGGTACACCACATTGAAGTTGTGAAAATCGCGCCCGGCGGCGCCGAGGATCAAGGTTCTTATCTTGCTCATCTGTCGTCCTTTCCGCAAGAGGATTGCTGCTTGCGGGAAAGCAACAGCGAACCGGTCTGGCAGCGGTTCGGCCTCTCCCATCTGCAAAAACTCCGGTCATCATTGACCGGACATAACTTGATAAATCTCTCAACCCGATCCGCCATTGTCAACTCACGCCGGCTTCCGGGATCATGTAAGGTCGTCGGTTCCATGCCATACTCCGCCGCCCAGGAGGGATTGCGCTATGTTTGTAAGGTGATCGCCTATCCGTTCGCAGTAATCGGCGAAATCCAGCAGGGCCAGCCGCTGCAGACCGTCGTTGCCCTGTATGGTCAGACAGTCGGTGTACTTCTGCCTGGCGTCTTCCTCCAGATTGTTCAGCCTTGCTTCCATGGCCAGAACCGCTTCGGACGCCTCACGGTCATGCATCTCCAGGGAAATCCTGGTGCTCTCGAGCATCCTGATCACTATCTCGGAGGCCTTGACGGCAGACCCTCCCAGCAGGTCAGGCTCGACATCAAGCACTCCGGAGACCCTTCCCCGCGCCTCCACGATGTTCACCGCATGATCCGAGATCCGTTCCAGGTCGTTGATGGTGTGGATTATGACAGGCAGTTTCAGGGACTGGTCCTGGTCCAGGTCCCTCTGAAAGACCTTGGAAGCGTAGATGGTCAGGTCCCGCTGCATGTAGTCCACCTTGTCCTCCATGGTCATTATGGTGCCCTGTTTCGGAAGACCCCGGAAGAAGCAGGATATGGCTCCCTTCACTGTTTCCTCGGCGTAGGCCGCCATCTTGACCACTTCACGCTCGATGTTATCGATGGCCAGGGCGGGTGAGTCCAGCAGGTTCTCGTCCAGCATCAGCTCCACCTCTTCGGACTGCGTCTTCACGCTGTCAGGAATGATGATCCTGCACAGCCTCGTGAGCAGCGGCACCAGGGGCAGGAACACCAGGGCGTTGAACAGGTTGAACATGCTGTGGGCGTTTGCCACCTGTCTCAGCGGATCTCCGGAGGTGGACCTCACGAAGTTCAGAATGAAACCGTCGCTGCTCGAGATAAGCAGCCCCATGTAGAGCGCCCCCAGAACATTGAAAAGGGTATGCGCCATAGCCGCCTGCCGCGCGGTCCTGCTGGCCCCTATGGCCGAGAGCTGGGCCGTTACCGTTGTTCCTATGTTATCGCCCAGCACCAGGTAAAACGCTCCCTGAAGGTCTATGAGGCCTGCGCCGGCAAGGGTCATGGTAAGGCCGACCGTAGCGCTGGAGCTCTGTATCAGGGAAGTCAGTACCGTCCCGGCGAACACCGCCAGCATGGGATTGGTGCTGAAGCTGGTGAAGAAGGTCTTCACGGCCATGCTGGTCTTCAGCGGTCCCAGGATATCCTTCATCAGTGTCATTCCCAGGAAGATGAGGCCCAGGCCCAGGATGGCCCTTCCCCAGAACTGATTCCGCCGGGTCCTGGCGAAGGCGAACATGCCAAAGCCGAGAGCGATGATGGGAAAGGCGTAGCTGGTTATCTTGAAGGCTATCAGCTGGCCGGTGATGGTGGTACCAATATTCGCGCCGATTATGACCCCGACCGCCTGCCGCAGGACCATAAGGCCGGAATTCACGAAGCTGACCGCTATTACCGATGTGGCGCTGGAACTCTGAATGGCGGCGGTCATCATGGCGCCTGCCATCAGCCCAAGCACCCTGTTGCTGGTCAGCTTCTTGAGGATGCTGCGGAGGTTGTTCCCGGCCACGGTCTGCAGGGATTCGGACATCAGTTTCATCCCCAGGAGGAAGATGGCCAGTCCTCCGATTATCTGGAAGATTATGCTCTTCAGGTCCACCGCCAGGGCGGAGAAATGAACCCTCTCCTCGCCGCCGTCTTCCAGTATGACCCTGGCGTCCACGGTATTGTTGCTGGTCTCGTCCCCCAGCTTCAGGGATATCCCGGCGAAGCCCTCACCGTCCGTGAGAAGCCTCACCGCCGAGAAATCGCCGGTGGCCGTGTCTCCCTCTATTATCAGCGGTTCGAGACCGGTGAACGGATAGGCTATGGAACCGCCGTCGGAATGAACCTCGAACTCAACCGGAACTCCACCCTCGGGTCTTCCGTCTGCGTCCAGTACCCTGACCATGAGCTGGTCCTCGAGAACGGTCTCTATGCCGCCTGTCTGGGAGTTGCCGTACTCCTCGACAACGTAATCCTCAGCATGAAGAACAGCGAGAAGGCAGAGGAGAAGAAGAAGCAGGTTCCGCATGGATTCCTTTCAGCTTCCGGTAACGGTACCGTGAGATTCGGATGAACTGAAATGAAATTTTGATCAACCCGTAATGCGCGAGTCATGGCGTCAAGATATTCCAGGCCATGGCAGCGGTAATATATAAAATCCCGCAGGGAACAACACGCCGGAAACGCATATTCGGCGCCTGGCACGAAAATGTGGCATTTGGCTGTTTTACGACCCATGCATCCGTTATTATACCGTTTATGGAAAAAGTTACCGCTCTTCTGCTCAGCCTGCGGGTCAGGTCCTGGACCAAGAACCTGTTCGTGTTCGCCGGGATACTGTTCGCCGACCACTGGAGCAATCCCAGGGCACTGGGTATCACGGCACTTGGCGCCCTCGGCTTCTGCCTCCTGTCCAGCTCGGTCTACATAACCAACGACATAGCCGACAGGAAGAGGGATGTTCACCATCCGGAGAAGATGCACCGGCCCATCGCATCGGGTCGGCTTTCGGTTCCCGCGGCCGCCTTCGCGGCCGCCGCGCTTGCGGTTATCGTTCTGACGGCATCATGGACCCTTGCGCCAACATATGCCCTTGTCCTTACCATATACCTGCTAGTTCAGCTTTTCTACTCCTTCCGGCTCAAGCACGCGGTCATTCTGGATGTTCTGATAATAGCCTCCGGCTTCGTTCTGAGGGCCCTGGCCGGTGTTACCCTGGCCATGGACACCGGATACACGGACGTATCCATCTCCCACTGGCTTATACTCTGCACCTTCTTCCTGGCCATGTTCCTGGCCTTCGCCAAGAGGAGGTCCGAGGTGCTGGCCCTGGGCGAGGGGGCTTCCGGACACAGGAGGAACCTCGAGGAGTACAGCGTTCCACTTCTGGACGAGATGATGGGAATAGCAACGGCAGCCAGCATAATCGGCTATTCCATCTATTCCATCAGCGACAGGACCATGGAGCTGGTATCCACCAAGCTGTGGCTCACCATACCCTTCGTCACCTACGGAGTGTTCAGATATCTCTACCTCATCCATGTCAGAGGATACGGGGGAAGTCCCGACCGCCTTCTGCTGAGCGACAGACCCCTGCTTATAAACATTCTGCTGTGGGTGGTATCCGTCGCCCTGGCCATCACTCTCTTCCCCGGCAGCCTGCAGGTGTGAGACTTACACTGAGGGCCGGGGCCAAGATAAATCTGGGACTTCGCGTACTTGGCGCCAGGGAGGACGGCTATCACGATATCAGCAGCGTTTTTCAGGAGGTTTCTCTCTGCGATTTACTGGATATATCCGCCACTCCAGGAGAGGGAAGGATACATCTGGAATGCTCCGGTGACCTGCCGGAAGGGCAGGACAACCTGGCGTGGAAGGCGGCCCGGCGCTTCCTGGATATGACCGGAGCGGAGCTTGACGTGGACATTCGGCTGGAAAAGCGCATACCTGTAGAGGCAGGTCTAGGAGGAGGCAGCAGCGATGCCGCCTGCGTGCTTCGAGGCCTTTCCACGCTGACGGGAAGGGGAGGGACGGGACTGCTTGAAGCAGCGGCGGAGCTTGGGAGCGACGTCCCCTTCTTCATCAGCGGCGGGTCGGCGAGAGTGGAGGGAAGGGGGGAGAGGGTGTCGAAGATTCCCACGGTCCCGTTCCATGCCGTACTCATCCATCCCCCGGTCCGCGTATCCACGCCGCGGGCCTACTCCCTGTGGGACGAAACAGCCGATACCTACTTGACAAACAGTAACATGATGAAGCATGATTCAGCCTCGTCAGCAGTATGGCATGAGGGTAAGCCTTTTCCGCACGACCTGCGGAACGACTTCCTTCCCCTGCTCGAGAAACGCATTCCAGCAATCGCGGAAGTGGCGCGGTACATGCGGGACAGCCGGCACGGAAGCTGGGGACTCTCCGGGTCCGGGCCGACATTCTACGCACTCTTCCACAGTGAAGATGAGGCATGTGATTTCTCAGAGGAACTGCGGTGGAAACACTCCATCTGCAGAACGGCAGATACTGCTGGGGCGTCGTCAAATGGTTAAGACACAGGGTTTTGGTCCCTGCATTGGGGGTTCGAATCCTCCCGCCCCAGCCATCGCATGCATCGAGAGGGACACGGCGGCTTTCCCGCGGTGCATTATGGAAGAAAGGATATAGTAATGCCAGAGAAGAAAGTACTCGAGATAGCCGAGAGGACAATTTTCGGCTCCCGGGTCGCCAGGCGGCTCAGAAGGGCGGGAAAAGTCCCGGCCGTGGTCTACGGCAGGGGAGGCGGTGAACTGACCGTGGAAGTATCCGAGAAGGCATTCATGGACACGGTTGGATTCTCCACCTCCACCGGAATGATTGACCTGAAGATGGGACGCAAATCACCGGTGACCGCCATAGTCAAGGACGTTCAGTGGGACATACTCACGGACCGGCCGGTCCACATCGATTTCCTCAGGGTGTCCGCCGACCAGATAGTGTCTATTCCCGTTCACCTGCACCTCGAGAACATTCCCGTGGGCGTCAAGATGGGCGGAGTGCTGGAGCATGCCCTGCATGAGATATACATCAAGGTGCGCGCCCGGGACATACCGCATGAGATATCGGTGGACGTCCAGGACCTGGACGTGGGAGATTCTATCCATCTCTCGGATATTACCCTTCCCGGGGGAATGACCCTGGACATGGAGGGCGACCTGGTGGTCGCATCCGTGGTGGCGCCCAGTGTCGCCAAGGTTGAAGTGGCCGAGGAGGCCGAGGAGGAACTCCTTGAAGGTGAAGAGGGCATGGAGGAGACGGAAGAAACACCTGAGGGAGAGGAAGAAGAGGCCCCCGAATCAGGTAAGGAGTAACCTTTGCCCCTGCCCCGAGTGGTGGCCTGCCTGGGTAACCCGGGCGACCGTTATAGAATGACCTGGCACAATGCCGGTTTCTGGGTGGCGGATATTCTGTCCCGGGAAGCCGGCGTTGACTTCATCGACGCGGGTCTGTTCCATGTGGCGTCCCTTCCCGGGGGTGTAGAAGTGATAAAGCCCACAGTATACATGAACCGGAGCGGAAGGTCCGTGGCCTCCTTCCTGAACGGAAGCGGAGTGGGCGCGGAGCAGCTGCTGGTCATCTGTGACGACGTAAACCTGGACCTGGGAAGGCTTCGGCTGCGCGCCTCGGGAAGCAGCGGCGGACACAACGGCCTACAGGACATCATCCGGTCCCTGGGCACGGAGGACTTTTCCCGGTTGAGAATGGGCATCGGCCCGGCCCCCGCCGGGGCCGATCTGGCGGAATATGTGCTGGACAGGGTGCCTCCGGACCTTGAGGAACAGGTTTCGGTGATGGCCCACAGGGCGGCTGACTGCGTCCTCCTCTGCTGCAGCGAGGGGCTTTCCCCGGCGCAGGAGATATACAACAGGAGTCCCGATCCTGTATGAGAGAGCGGCGCCGGCGGTTCCGCCGGCGCCGCTCAATCGAGGCTATTACCCCTCTGTAATCACTGAGCCATCATAGAAAAGGCCTGGATCGCCTTTCCGATGAAGGCTGTCATCTCTGTCCCGGAGAAACGGAAATCACTTCTCATTCCGCCCTGCGTGATGTCCAGTTCCATCTCCATCCATACGGGATCGAAATCCACAGGCGGAACATCAAGCCCCGACATGGCCAGGGCCATGTTCAGGTAACCCGGCATGTTGAGAAGAATGGCCATCTCCGAGGAATCGGAGAAACTTCCCATTTCGGCCATGTCCGCCGCGTAATCCCCCTGGTAGGTCCCGTCGAGAATGTCGGCTACGGTGGCCGGCTCCGGGGCCATCTCCATATAGAGAGCCCCGTCCTGCTCCGTCATCCACATCGTCCATGACACACTCCGGGCGTAGGTCGACTCCTCCTCCACAGTGTCGGGCCTGAATGCCTCCATGTCCATGCTCATGCCCAGGGTCACCCAGTTCCTGCCGCGGTACTCGGCATACTCGACCGGTGATAGCTCCAGCCCGGGCATTTCCATGAAATCAGACATCATGGAGAACTGTGACTCGTAGACGTTCTTCACGTCCTCCAGGGTGCTTCCCTCGGGCATGGTGTACACCCCTGCCACCCTGAGGGGGACTTCCGGGTCGTACAGCATGCTCACAGCCGTGTTGCTGGTTGACTTGGCCCAGAACTCCACCATGTCCTGTGGAACGTCGGTCAGTCCCATCGCATCGAACACTGCGTTCATTGCCGCGGCGCTGGTTGACGGGTCCAGGCTCAGCCTGGCCACCATTACGTCCCCGGCGGGGATCAGGCCGGTCATGTCTTCCGCCTCCACCGGAACGACATACCTGTCAAGGGTCGATCCCGGCACAAACTCAACCGTGGAGCTTCCGCTCACGTATTCCGGGCCGAAGGTGACGACACAGCTCCATGTGCTCACGTCCGTAAGCATGAGGCCGATGGCGTCGAAGTAGAGTCCCATCATGTTCTGCATCATTTCAGGGTCCATCTCCCCGGCCGCGGTCATCTCCGACATGAGCTGGGGCTGCATCATGGCCAGCTGGCTGGCGACCATGGGGCCGAAGGTCTCTACGCTGGCGGACATGTAGAAGGAGCCGTCGGGCACCTCCGCCAGGCTGGAGGCCGGCTGGTCGTCAATCCGCTCCAGCATGGACTGAAGGGCGGCCCTGCTGCCGGCGGCCAGCATCAGCCCACGGGTGTGGCAGAAGTAGATGCTGCCGAAATCAACCGGAATGCTGCTGACGTCGTGCCCTTCCAGGGGCTCATCCGGCTGGGGCGTCAGTCCGATATTGGCCCAGAACGTGTCCGGGTCCGGCACTGTGAGCGCCGCTCCTATGCTCTGGGGCATCATGCTTTCCATGAACAGGGTCAGACCCCCGTCGGTCCTTATTCCCAGCCTTCCGTCCACTTCGGACATGTCCGCGCAGTCAAGGGCTGAGAGTATCCAACCGGACACCGCGCTCTCACCCAGAAGCGGAACCCCGGAAGCGTAACCGTCCAGCGCGGATATCACCGCCGCCGGGTTCAGCACCGCCATGGAGAACAATGACGGTGTCCCGGGCATGACCGCCAGGGGCGATGCGTCCGCAATCTCCTCCTGCTGCCCTCCGCACGCGATGAGAAGCATCGCGGAAACTGTAAGCACTGCTGCTGCCTTCATGATTCCTCCCTCAGTTAATGAACCGGATACCTTTGGTTTGCCACTGTTACATATTATATACCAATCCTGGAATTTGCCAAAAAATGAACGCGTTCATGCCGCGTCGGCTTTTCAATGACCGTTCCTGGAATTAGGATATGTTCATGAATAACGAACCCGATCTCTTTTCCAGCGCGCTTGATCCGGGCAACGAGACCAGGGTCCTTTATCTGGACACCGAGACCACAGGCGCAGACCCCGACACAGCGCACATCTGCGAGGTTGCGCTTCTTCTCTCCTCCTACAGCGGTTTCAGCAGGAGGCCGGAGGAGGACGTGCGGTTCCAGAGGCTGGTCAAGCCTCCCGAGCAGGTTCCGCCGGAAGCTTCCGCGGTTCACCACATAACCAACGAGATGCTGCAGGACGAGCCATCCATACAGGACATATCCAGCCAGGTATTCGAGCTTTTTCAGCGGGCCGACTGCATCTCGGCCCATAACCTGCCCTACGATCTGGCCATTCTGACCAGAGAGCTTCCCGGCGTCCTGCAGGGTATGGAAACCGCGTCCCGGCTGGACTCTCTGAGACTGTCCAGGCATCTGTGGCCCCTCGTACCCTCCCATGCCCTTCAGGCGCTCAGGTACAGGTTCAACCTCGATTCCGGCATCGACGGGGACGCTCACAGGGCCATGTTCGACACCGAACTGGTCCGCTCCCTGGTGGAGTACGCCATCGAGCAGACTCCGGTAAGCTGGAACAGCTGGGCCGAGCTGGTCGAGTTCGTAATGTCCCCCCTGGAAGTAAAGGTCTTCTCCTTCGGGAAGTACCGGGGCAAGCTGGTGGAGGACATAGCCGCGCAGGACCGGGACTACATCATGTGGCTGCTGAAGCAGGACTGGATCCCCAGGGACTACCCCGACCTGTACCACACCATACTTGAAAAATCCTCCCTGGACGGCAGGGGATAATGAACGGGGAATCATCCGACAGTTACCGTGTAAGGGGTGGCATTCCCCTCGCAGGCGAGCTCCATCCCTGCGGCAGCAAGAACGCGGCCCTGCCCATTCTTGCCGCCTGCCTTCTCACCGACGGCGAGGTATTCCTGACCAACCTGCCGGACATACGGGACGTGAGAAAGATGCTGGGCCTTCTGGAGAGCCTGGGCGTTTCCGTCTCCGGGTCCTTGCGGGAAGGGCTGAGGCTGAATGCATCGAACATAGACCCGGACGGGCTGGACCATGACGGCTGCAGGGAGATAAGGGCGTCCATCCTTCTGGCAGGTCCCCTCACTGCAAGGGCGGGAAGGGTCACGCTGCCCCCGCCGGGAGGCGACGTAATAGGAAAAAGAAGACTGGACACCCATTTCCTGGCCCTGGAACAGATGGGAGCCGAAGTATCTCTGGAGGGAAGGCTTCTCTCCTTCAGGGCAAACGGCCTGCGGGGCAGGTCCATTTTTCTGGACGAACCCTCGGTGACCGCTACCGAGAACGCCCTGATGGCCGCCGCCGTAGCCACCGGGGAAACGGTTATCTACAACGCCGCCTGTGAGCCCAACGTACAGGACCTGGCGGTCATACTGAAATCCATGGGCTCCCGAATATCCGGGACCGGCACCAACAGGCTGACCGTTCAGGGGACTGACGGCCTGCTGGAAGGCTGCAGTCACAGGGTCTGCCCCGATCATATCGAGATCGGCAGCTTCATCGGGCTGGCGGCCTGCTGCGGGGGAAAGGTCAGCATATCGGACGTTCCCGGGGAGATAATCAGGCCCATAATGAACGGTTTTTCCAAGCTGGGGGTCTCCGTCGATATCGAAGGGGACCGTCTTTCGGTGGACGGGTCCCGTCCGCTGGCGGTGAAGCAGGACCGCGGAGGGGCCATACCGACCGTGTACGACGCTCCCTGGCCTGGTTTCTCGCCGGACCTGACCAGTACAGCTGTAGTTGTTGCCACGCAGTCCAGGGGAATATCCCTCATTTTCGAGAAGATGTTCGAGAGCAGGCTCTTCTTCGTGGACAAGCTGGTTTCCATGGGAGCGGACATCATACAGTGCGACCCTCACAGGGTCGTTGTGTCAGGCCCGTCCAGGCTTCATGGAACCGACGTGAGCAGTCCGGATATAAGAGCCGGGATGGCTCTGCTTACCGCGGCTCTCTGTGCCGAGGGCACCAGCATCATTCGCAACGTGCACCAGATCCAGCGGGGCTACGAGAACCTTGTGGACAGGCTTCGGGAACTGGGCGCCGACATCTCGTCCGGCTCCTTCTGAGCCGTATAATCCGAACTCGATATCTATCTATCAGCAACCGGATGGAGCTTTCAATGAAACAACTGGCCGCTTTGGCGGGAGCCCTTGTCCTGGTGCTTTCCTGCGGGGAGGACCCCTCGGGTCCGGAGACCTGGCCGGACGGCGCGAGCCTGTACCTGGGAGGGAACTACCCCGACACAGCCCTGTCGTGGTCCCCCGGGGGGAGTGTCCTGCTGTTCACCACCTACGCCTACTCATCCGCCTGCATCATCGGCTACGACGGCATAACTGATCCCATACCGGTAGCCGCCTCCACCTTCGACGACTGCGCCGGCCCGAACGGCTGCTGGAGCAATGAGCAGGGGCTCATAGCGTACGTAAGCCAGAACACCGACACCACCTCCAGCGTGCGGACGGTCCCGGGCAACCTCGGCCCCCTCCTGGTGGTGGTAAGCGACGGGCGGGACCATCTTCATCCCACCTGGACGCCCGGTGAGGATTCCCTGCTCCTCAGCACCTTTGAGGACGGTTACTGGGGGCTGTGGAAGACCGTGTACCACGAGGACTCCCTTCTCGTCCCGAATGAATTCTACCTGCCTCAGTTCGACTGCCTCCGTCCCTCGTACTCCCCCGACGGGCAGTGGATACTCTTCCAGGCATCCTACGGCAATCAGTCTGACATCTGGCTGATAAGGCCCGACGGCACGGACGCCCACCCGGTGATAGAGGACTCCCACGACAACATACATCCCTGCTGGGGTCCCGAACCCGACCGTTTCGCCTTCGCGTCCGACCGGTCGGGAAACTACGACATCTGGATTGGTGACCTTGCCGGAAACAGTCTGGTGCAGGTGACGGAAGACCCCGGGGATGACATCTACCCGGCGTGGAATCCTGAATACGGCTGGTTCGCGTTTTCATCCAATCGGGAGAAAGGCGGGGACGGCTTCGATATCTACACCATTGACGCGCCTTCGTACTGATCGGCCCGCTATAAAGAAGACCCCCCGGCTCGTGCCGGGGGGTCTGTGTCTGCTTAAGGCAGATTCTCAGCTGCCGAGCATTAGCTCTATCACCGACATCAGATCGGTAACAAAGCTGGCGCTCTCGGGATCCAGCTCCGTGCCCATGTCTTCACTGAGACAGGTGAACCACGAGAACATGAAGTACTGATCGAAGAAGGCCAGCGACGCCGCTGTGCCCTTCACCTCCATGTTGCTGAGGTTCTCGAGCCCCTGGTGGTACAGTCCCGCGCCGAAGCTGTACTCCGGATCGATCTCGTCCAGAGCGAAGGCGCTGGCGCAGCCCAGCAGGGCGTCTCCGGACTCTCTGATGTCCTGAAGCATCACCGAGCCGGCGAAGGCGTCCAGCATCAGCTGACCGCCGGACGCGCCTCCCATGTCGAACACGCGGTATTCGTAGTTCATCTGGTCGCCCACGCCTATCCAGTCGTAATAGTCATCGTCGCCTATCTCCATCACCACGAGGGGCACGGTGAGATAGACCCATCCGTCGACTATGCTGTCCACTTCCGCCACAGCGGTCGTGTAGGAGTTTGAGGCGTCGAACATGGCTATTGCGACACTGTTCAGCGGCTGGAACCTGAAGGGCAGGTCATCACTACCCACTATGTCGTAGATCTGCTCACTCACCCATACGATTCCCTGTGTACCGGTCTGTTCCAGTATGGGGTCAAGCACGCTGGGCGGCAGGTCTGGATGTACACACTGGAAATTGGTCCACATTGTGTCCTGAACCATGTTCTCAGTGTAGTAGGCCAGCGGGTACTCTCCCACCTGCTGCTGGGCAGCCATGAAGAAGTACTCGTCGGCTATCCTCCATATGTCAGGCAGGTAGAGTGCAGCCCAGCCGGCTCCGACGTACGCGTCGGGAGCCGTTGGATCTGCGTCGATGCCGTCCAGGAAGTACTCGAGCGCGGACGCGTAGTTGCCTGCCTCGTACTGATCCCAGCCGGTCTGAACCAGCCCGTCGTACCCCAGCGAATCCGGAAGGGTCGGGTCTTCCACACATCCGCTGAGCAGTATGAGGGAGCCCAGGATCGCTGTTGCTATTATCTGTTTCATTTCTCCCTCCTTCCTACTCTATCCGGAGCATTTTCTGGGTTATGGTCTCTCCGGCGGCCTGCAGTCTGCAGAAGTATACCCCTGCGCCCACAGCGTTCCCGCTCTCGTCGAGACCGTTCCATACGAGCGTGTGCTCCGAGGCACCCATTTCGGTATCCGCCAGTGTCCTCACGGCGCGTCCGCTCATGTCGTAGATGGTTACGTTCACGCGTCCGGATGACGGAAGCGAGAACCGGATGGCCGCCTGGGCGCTGAACGGATTGGGATGTATTCCTCCGAATCCGAATTCCGCGGGTATCTGGGGAGAACTCACGCCGGGAGCCTCTCCGTAGGCGTATATCCCGCCATCAGAAACTGTGGCGCACATCCTGCCGCCCTGGTAGAAGCTGCTGTTCAGCTTCTCCCAGCCCTCGGCGGTGTAGCGATAAACAGCCCCGTCGGAGCTTTCGGCGGGGAAGGACAGCGTTCCGCTTACGTCGGGAATGCTGACCGGGCCCGCCAGGACGCCTGTCATCATCTCGGTGAGGTCGTCCACCCGCGCCTGGCTCTGCACCGCCATGTCAAGGATACCCGACTGGCAGAGGCTGACCATGGTTCCCGGAGCCACAGCTCCCGGCTGGACTTCCAGTGAGACGCTCTCCACAGTAAGTGTCAACTTACCTGCGGTAGCGTATCCAACAGCAACGTCCTTTTCGGCGCTGGCGTAGAAACCGCTGCTGTCGTAGCCGGCCACCTGAAGGTTGAAGTTCCCTGCCTCCCAGGCGTTGAAGCTGGCGTTCCAGATGGTTTCGTAGAACTCGCTCATGCCGATCATGCTGGTGGAATCCGCCGTGGAAGCGGTGAAGATGGGACCGTACCAGTCGAATCCCTCCGGGTCCTCGCCCATCATGGAGGAGTACACCTTGAGGTACTGATCGTTAACCGAGTTCTGGTGAACCGCCATCAGCACGTCCGCCACTTCGGTATCCTGGGACAGCACGTATCGAAGACCTGCCGCGCCTCCCTCGTTGTTGTTGGTGACAATGGTGAAAGCCATGTCACCCTCGAGGTCGAAGGAACCGTTGTAGAGTTCGCTGAGTTCCGCTTCCTCCACGGCAACTATCTCCTCGGAGGCGGTATCGATGGAAACCGTCATGAGAATCCACTTGCCGTCTATGGCTGAGGCGGAACCTCCGGCGTCCGCGTACTCCCCGTTGAAGTAGAAGGTGGGGTAGCTCGGGTAATCACCCTCGAACTCGTTGTACTGAGCGGACCATATGGGAGCCACGACTCCGTCACCCGGCAGCCATACGTCCAGCGGGTAGTCCCCGGTGTCGAAGTGGGCCTCGAAGGCCGAGAAGTGGTTCGTGTGGGAGAACTGGTAACCCTCGGGGTCCGAGAATATGTCGTAGCGGTAGATCCCGCCGGCCATGTCGTCCTGAAGGTTGCTGGTCAGGTTGCACACCAGCCAGTCCTTGTAGATGGGCACCACGTTGGTCTGAATGGCCTCGTCCTCGGGCACCGAGGGGTCTATGGCCATGGCGATGTTCATCATTCCCGTAGAGTCGGACCGGGCTATGGTCTCCAGTATGGCGTCGCCCTGGCGCTGCGCCAGGTACATCAGCCACAGGAAGGCCTGCCCCCTGGTGCCGGCGAAGTCCATGTTCGGAGTGCCGGCGTTCCAGTACATCAACTCGAAGAATGCCGAGTTGCCGAACTGGGTCACATCGAACTGAATACCGAAGCCGCCGGTTTCTGTGGCCGTCATGCCGTAGCAGAGGTACTGTGCCACTTCTCCGATGCCCCTGGAAAGCCAGAGGTTTTCTTCTGCATTCAGCGCGGTCCTGACGAACCTTCCAAGACCGTTTGGTATGTAATACCTTCTGAGTTCCTTGGCTATGCTGTTCAGCACGCTGGCGTTGTCGGTGAAGGTATGTACGTTTATGTAGATGATGTCCTGATCGTTGAACTCTTCCTCATCGCTCAGGTCGGCTGGATTGACGTACTCCATCGTTTTTCTGTCGATGGGGTTGTTCTGGTAGGTGTACTGGTCGCGCATGGTGGCCAGCACGATCCAGAGCCTCGGATCACCATCTGTGTCTGGCACGGCGCCGAAGTACTCCGTAACCGTACCGTAAACGTTGACATCGCTTCCGTTACCTTCGAAGTCCGCGGTAAGGACGTCCAGCTCATCCTGAGTGAAGATGTTACCCCATACGGTGGTATCCTCCACTCCCGGGCCGGTTCCCTCCCTGACGGATACACTGTCCTGGACCAGCCAGTAGGCATGTTCCGTGACGGCACGGCAGGTGAACTGGTGTTCCTCGATCGGGTCGGGGAACTCCGCCAGGTCGGGGACCTTGAGCATCACGGTGTCCCCGACATTCATGTCGGCAACAGCCACGCCGAAGCCCAGTACCGGTAACAGGAGCGCTGTCAGGATGGCTGTGAAACCGGTCCTGAGCGGTCCCGCAAAGATTCTCATATTTGACCTCCTATTTCAGCGGCTTCTAACCGCATGAACAAAATCAAATGCCTCATTTTCCGTTCTCGCTGCTGGGGCATTCTTCCTTTATCACCTTCCATTGAAAGGGAGATCACTGGCCCATCCCGCCTGATACGGGGGCTATCATTCTCTCCCAGTTCGTGTAACTGACTTCGCCCTCAATAGTGGAGAATACCTGCTCGTACAGACCTGTTCCAGTCCTGTCCGCGAAAACGAATCTCTCGTTCCCCAGTCCGTAGTAGTACCAGATCTCGTACGGCACCTGCTCTCCCTGAAAGCTCACTGCTTCGATATCGTCAGGGGGGCCGTAGATGATGTAGACCCTTCCCCGGTCGGTTTCCCAGGATTCCCTGTATGGGCTGGAATATCTTCTTTCAGCCTCTTCGCACCGCTGTTCGAAGGCCTCCCGCTGACCGGGAGAACTCTGCCAGTACGCGGAGTAGAACCTGCTCCTGGCCTCTTCGTCCAGACTGTCGAAAACTCCCCGCTCACTTGCGGACAGGATGAGCCTGAACTGTCCGGGATAAGGAATGTCCGCGGTTTCGTCCACCGGTGCGACGGAGTCCGCTTCCAGACTCCTGCCCACCACAAGGTACTTTTCCGTCTCCAGGGTGTCCTCCCCGGACCTAACACCGAACACCAGCCTGTGCAGGCCTGAGGTGCGGGCCGTCCGAAGGTCGAGACTGTCAACCAGGCCCACCGAACCGGCTCCTTCGGGTATGCTTACCGATACCCATGGCCTGGCGAAGATGGTTTCCCCGGCTGCTGTCTCGAGTCTGCCCTGTATCTGTACCGAGCTTCCGCCCAGGTCGTACAGTTCGACGTAGTAGTATGCGGTATGCTCCTCGGGAAGCGAAAAACTTCCATTCGCGGCGGGGAACACCAGGACCTCACCTTTCCTGAGGATGCTGGTGGACCCCTCCGGAGAGGGAACTACCGCCCGGGCGAGCTCGATGTCGCTCACCCTGCCGATGGGCTCTGCCCTGATATCCCTTACCACCCTGCCCTGCTGTCCGTTGCCCGTATCGGTAACGATCACGGTAAGGGTGTGGTCTCCGGGTATCATGGGCAGCACCGTGGAATTCACGGCGGACCTTCCGGGGATCCATTCCGTCTCGGTGCTCCACTGGTCAACGGCTGTGGTGTCACCGCCTGCTGCGGTGACAACGGCCGTGGTGATGAACCTGACAACTGAATCCTGGTCCATGGAGAACTGCTGAAGGTCCAGCTGCTGATATATCTCCATGCCCAGTGTGTCGGTTCCGGTATAGTCGAAGAGAGCCGTGTCTATTCCGAACCGGATGTCGCCGGTGCTGACGGACGCCAGGTCCGCCCCGCCGGCCTCGCTCCAGAGGAAACACACGAGCAGGACCATGACAAGCTCAGTTATGCCTCTCATGGAATCTCTTCACCTCCTCCCATTCAGTCGCAAGCTCATATATTCCAACACCGTCGTAATCGATGAACGGCACTTCTATGGGCGGCGAGCAGTAGGTCCATACCTGGGTTGGACGGGTGGATGTCTCCATGGGCCTGGACTCGATTATGTCGGGCTCTCCCAGCAGGGCGTATACACGTCCCTGATCGGTATTTATGCCCTTCATGTTCATGACCGAGAACCTTCGGTCAATCTCGTCCAGTCTCGCCAGGTACATTTCCAGGTACTCGTTCCTTGGGGTTCCCGGTGTAGGGTCCCTCTGCTGCCAGAACTCGGCCATGACGGCGCGTCTGCTGGAGTATCCCTCAGCGTCGTTCATCCGGTTGAGTTCGGATGGACGGGCGATGGGCCTTATCAGGGTCTCGGTCAGGTCCGGGTCGTTCCCCCAGACATCCCATGCCTGCAGAAGACGCAGTTCGGTCCTGGCCGCCGTCACTATCTCACTGGCCGACACAATGGCCGCAAGCACCTCGTGGGTGCCTGCCTCCAGGTCTTCCAGGTCCAGCAGCGCGGTTCCACTGTAGGAACCATTCGAGTAGACCATGTTCATCCAGCCCTCCCTCTCCGTGACACCGCCTGCGTCCCGCATGACGAATGCCGCTTCAAGAGTGTCCGTGTATACCGTCCTGCTCAGGGGCGGATAGACCCTCCAGCTGACCCTGGCGGTGTCGGCGGCCCTTCTGTAGGTGCCGCCGGCGACCTGAAGGTTGCCGGAGGACCAGGACACGCTGTCAAGGAGGTTGATCTCGATGGTCTCTTCCCACACGGTGCTGTTTCCGGTTTCCAGGTCGGTCATCATCAGGGTGAGGAGGTGTTCACCTGGCCGAAGCCCGGTTAGTGTCAGCTCCTCCGAGACGGGCATATCGCCCCTCTCCACCCTGCCGCTTTTCCTGACCGGGAAAGTTCCGTCCACCCCGGCCGCCAGCTCCCAGGAACCGGTCTCCCCGCCGCTGTCCATGACGAAGAGGAGATCCCCCTCGTTGAACTGCACGGTGAGGTGCACCGAACCGCCTTCCGGCCCTCGGGCCGGCTCGGCGCTCCAGATGGTCTGGAACCCGGTAACGGCTGCCAGCACCAGCGCTGTAAGTGTCATTCATCCCTTCCGACCGGGGCAGGCCCTCACCTGCCCCGATTTTTCTTGAAGTCAGCTAGAATGCGAACCCTATGCCGGCTCTGTGAACCATGTCCAGCCTGTTCCAGTCCGCATACGCGTAGTCCAGTGATATGGTCTGATCGCCCATCGGGATGTTGAACCCGGCTCCGGCGGTAAGACCTTCTTCATCCGTGTTTATACGGTAGCCGCCTCTGAGGGCGAACATATTGTTGTACCAGTACTCGGCGCCTATTCCAAGCTGCTCGACGTTGTCGCTGGGATGAATACCATCAATCTCGACCGTCATGAAATGAGGGCCGCGGCTGATGATATCCATTGCCATGCCAAGCTTGAACATCATGGGCATCGAGTATGACTCGTATACCTCTGTGGAATCTCCGCCGCTGTAGTACGTGGTGTACTCTCCGTCGGGGGTCAGCTCACCACCGAAGTGCTGTATGGTCATTCCTATACGAAGGGTCTTGAAACCCGTGTCGTAGAGGGTGCCGATGTCCACGGCCAGTCCGCCGGCGGAAACGTCATCCCACTGCTCTCTGACGTACTTCATCGTCAGACCGGCGCTGAACCTGTCAGTGAGCATTCTGGAGAAGGAGAGACCCGCCGCCATGTCGGAACATGAGAAGGTTTCTCCGGTGCCCTCGGGATGCGTGACGGTGGTAACGTCCATATCGCCGGACTGCAGAAGTGCGAACTGGGCGGCGAAAGTCCCGACGCCCGCGACCTCATGGGAGACTATGCCGCCCCCGTAGAGTATGTCCGCGAACCACTGCATGCCGGTGATCTGCACCTGCGTACCCGGGACCCTGACCAGGGCGGCCGGGTTCCAGTATGCGGCGCTGGGATCATCGGCGGTTGCGATAAAGGCTCCACCCATCGCGGCTCCCCGGGCACCCAGTCCCAGTTTCAGGAACTGCGCGCCGGAGGTTCCGACCTTGGCAAAGGAACTTGCTTCGGCAGAGACCGGAAACAGCAGGAAAACGGCGACCGCTGCTGTCAGGATTAGTCCTGTATACTTCATGGTCACTCCTCTCCTACTTTATGATGGCAAACTTGCCGATGACGTAGTCATCCTCGGTCTCGACACGGTAGATGTAGAGACCGGGGGTCACCTCCTGGTCGTTGCGGCTGATGAGGTCCCAGAAGGCCATGCCTTCCAGCTCGTTCCAGCTGCGGTGCTCCAGGGTGATGACGTGATCTCCGGCAAGAGTGTAAATATGAATGTCGCACATGGAGGGCAGGTTCACGAAGGCGATCTTGTCGAAGTAGGTCTGCTCCCATGCGGCCGAACCCCTGTAGGGGTTGGGCACGACTGTTACGTTCTCGGCCCAGTTGTCGTCGGTGCCCATTACAGGCGTTACCGCCTGCGGGGTTCCCTCTATGGTCTGCTTGTAGTTGGACTTGGTGCTCTCCACGTTCGTCTCGGAATCGTAGGAGCATACCACGTAGTAGTAGGGGAACCCGTTGGTAACCGTTTCATCCGTGTAGGAGAAGGTTCCCGGGGCAACCGTATCGACGAGTTCCCATCCGGAAGGATCGAAGGTGGTCCTGTAGATGTTGTATCCTCCCAGCGGATCGTAGGATTCCGCATTGGAACCCCATTCCAGCAGGACCTCTCCGTTACCCGCCGAGTAGAACAGTATCGGCGTTGGCGGAAGCGAGGGCACTCCCCATCCGCCGTCGCGGTAGAAGGCGTCCAGCATATCGTCGGCCGACTGGCGGAGACCTTCAAGTCCCAGGGCCACAATCCACCCGCCTGCCACGTGAAGGGTATCCCCGTCCTCCAGGTTCACCGGTCCCGCGGATAACAGGAACCTGTAGTCGAACACAGGATAATCCAGGGCCTTCGGGTTGTCGTACACGATTGGGAAGGGTCCCGGGTTGTCCGGCACGAAGGCGTCGGGAGTGTTGGGGTTCCCGACCCAGTCGCCCATGTACAGCGGACCGCTGGTCCTGCCGTTGAGGTCCGGGTTCCTGCCCCACATGTAGTTGTACCTTTCCTCATCGATTCCCGGGTCGCTCTCCCAGTTCCACCAGGAGTGGGATATGGGAATGGGGACGTCGTAGACATCGATAGGCCGCTCTATGGTTCCGTTGGCCTTTACGATGTAGAAGTCAAGCAGGCGGTAGCCGATGTAGCCGTTGCAGGGAGGGTCGATGCTCGGTTCTCCGCTGTCGTCGGCGCTGGAAGCCGGGCTGTCGCTGTCCCACATGTAGCTCATGTTCCTGGGGACCACGTGGTAGGTGGTATCGCCCACCTCATGGGCCCAGCTGTTCTCCGGCATTCCGTCGGAGAAGGGGATCAGGCCGGCGGTGTTCGCAGGCAGCCATACGGTGTCGCCGCCCACGGTCTTGAACAGGATGGTGAAGTGGTCGCTCACCCCGTCGCCGTTCACGTCGTTGTCCGGAACGCCGTCGGATCCCCGGTAGTTGTAGTAGTACCAGATGTTGTTGGGGTCCTCGGGGTCCAGCGGGTTGTCGGGGTTCTGCTGGTAGGTGTAGTCGTCCTGCTCGCTGGCCAGAGTACCGTCGTCGAACTGGTAATCGAAGGTGGCCTCGGCGTCGTTGCACCAGATGGCGTGGCCGTCGTAGTAGACCAGGTCGTCGAGGTTGGCTTCCACCACGTCGGCGGTGGCGACGTCGCAGTCGCCCCTTATCCCGAACAGCATGCCGTCCAGAGGCACTCCGGGGTTGCCGTGTTCGCTGAAGTGCTGGACGATGAAGTCTCCGGCTATGAAGTTGTTGTAGCCCGGAGTTCCCCAGTCGTAGTTCTCCGTGTAGAAGAATATTCCGTAGGGATCCGGGTTGTTTACCGTGTCCCAGTCGTCGAAACCGTAGTGGGTCTCCTCCAGGGCGGTGGGCCCCGGCTGGAGCTTCTCTGCGGCGTAGCCCTCACTGGGACGAAGCTCCCAGTTGCCGTAGTCGCTGCAGCTGGCCCATGGCCCAAGGGAGTCTCCCCATATGGTTACCGGGCCGTAGACGCAGCTCCAGACATCTCCTGCCCAGAGATATCCGCTGCCCTCACCGCCGGGCCATTCCATCCCGGGAAAGTTCTCCCAGGGATCGCCATACATTCCAAGGTTGAAAAAGGCACTCCAAACTTCTGCGAGGTTCATCAGCATGGTTACCACGGGAGGCCGGGCGTCTGTCCCGGCGTCTCTGGGCATCTCCACTTCCTGAACTTCCCTCGCAAGGCCGGTACCTGACAGTGTGAACACCGCAAGCACCGTGAGTACCAGGAACCCGCGAGTGTACCAGGAGTTCCTCATACTCTCCTTCACCTCCAATTCATATTTCGCGGCGGCGGGGGGTTCCCTCCTGGTCCCCCTCCGCTCTGACCGCGATTCATTGATATTGTTCTTCTCTTCCATTTCCATTCTTACAATCCGTGTCTAATCCGTCAGGACGAAGTTGTACGTGAGGGTAGTCCAGACTCCCACCGGGATGTTGTTGTTCTGCGCCGGTGTCCACCTGGTGTTCCAGGCTGCGTCGAGCGCCGCCTGGTCCAGGGAGTTGACACCGCTGGAGTTGTACAGTCTCACGTCCGAAACCGTTCCGTCGGCGGCGACGTAGACCCATAGGGTCACGGTTCCCTCCACTCCCGCCTGGGCCGCCATATCCGGGTACTGGGGGGGCGGCTTGTAGGTGCAGTTGGGAAAGACCTCCGCCGGCATGAACCTGGGAGGTCCCATCTCCTCCGTGTCGGATTCCTGCTGCTCATCAGCCTGCTCCACCGTTTCAACGGTCTCCAGACCTGTGGTGTCGGCATCCAGCGACATGGTTATGTCCTGATCGATCTCCTCTACCATCTGTTCCGTTTCCTGCTCCAGCTCTTCCTGCTCCTCCTCGACTTCCTCTTCCTGTTCCTCCACCGTGTCGTCGAAGGCCAGGTCCGTTTCCACAGCCTCTATCTCGGAGTCTGTTGTACGGGTGGAAAGCCTTCCCAGCTGACTGGGGGGGATCATTTCGAAGAGGATTACCAGAAGCGCAAGGCCAATGGCCACTCCTATCTCGAAGTTCAGGGAGGAATGCCTGAACTCTGTTCTTTTCTCAGCCATTGCTCCTCCCTTCAGTTGTACAGTCCGAGCTCTTCAGCATTGAACTGAATGCTGTAGAGTTCCTCGTACCGCATGGAGTTGAAGAGTTCCGATATTTCGGCCATTGGAACCCTGGTGTCGATGTTGAGCACAACCACGTCCAGCCTCTTGTTCTGTTCTCTCCAGAACTTGCTGCTGAGAAGGCTCAGCTGCTCCGGGACCTGGTTGAGAGGCATGTCGTAATCGCCTACTCGGGCGATGACCTCGCTCTGGTCGTTCCCCGGCTCCACCTGTTTTATCCAGACGTTGACCGTGAGGAACTGTCTGCCCAGCTCGCTCATTATCTCCGGATGCGCCTGGGGAAAACGTACCCTGAGTCCTCCTTCTTCCTTGAACAGGGTAGTGGCCATGAAGAAAACCAGAAGAAGGAAGACTATATCCGCCATTGTCCCGGTGAAGATATTGCTTCCAACCTTCATTCTGCTCTTGAACTTCATTACGCGCCACCTCCCATCCGCTCCTGAATGGTGATACCGGTCCTGCTCACGCCGTTCATGCGCAGCACGTCCAGAGCATTTACCATGCCCTCGTAATCACAGTCAGGGAAGAATTTCAGGATGACCACGAGTTCGCTCTCCCTCACCGCCGATGCTATCTCACCCTGCCGCGCGTCGGACAGCACCAGGGTGTCCCCGAACGCTATCTCGCCGAAGACCGGGCTCTCGTCCACCGGAGTTCCGGCGCCCATGGTTCTTCGAATGATACCATGGCGGATAGTGGGGATGAGGTTCTCGGCGGCGATGGCCGTTTCCAGGGAACGGAAGGTTCCCGATGGAAGGTCCTTCGCCACTTCCAGATTACCGAGCAGCCTGCTTTCCACCGCTGAGAGCGGTTCCGCCCTCTCGGCGGCCAGGGTCCTGATGCCGCTCTGCAGGGTGGTATCCTGCAGGCTCACATCCTCTCCGGCCCTGGCTCTTCGCAGCGGTCCCTCGGGCGGCGCCTGGTCTATCAGGGCCACGTACTCATGGGCACCCCACTGCTTGATGGTCATGACAAGCCTGTTGGTCTCGTCGATAACCACCTCCTCCGTATCCTCGTCAGGCTTCTTCGGAAGCTTGTAGGCTATGCCCTTCTGCACTTCGAAGGTGGTGGTCACCAGGAAGAATATCAGCAGCAGGAACGCAATGTCGGACATTGAGGCGTCGGGGATGGCCCCGCTTGCTCTCGGTCTGTTACGTATCCGCATCCATGCTCCTTAAAGCTGCTTCAGGTGCTCCATCTCAGCCAGTGTATCCACCAGGAATATGCTGGCTTCTTCCATGTCTATCACGAACCTGCCGATCCTGGATATGAAGTAGTTGTGGGCCATCTGGATCGGTATCGCTATGGACAGACCGGTGGCGGTGGTTATCAGGGCTTCCTGAATACCGCCTGCCACCAGGCTGGCCTCAACGTTCTTGGCGGCGGCTATCTCGCCGAAGGCTCTTATCATGCCGGATACGGTCCCGAGGAACCCCAGCATGGGGGCTATGCTCGATACCGAAGCGAGCACGACTATGCCCTTCTCCAGGTACGCCATCTCTATTCCGCCGGCGCTCTCCACCGCTTTCTCCACGGCTTCCAGGCCCTTGTCGTGTCTGAGGAGTCCCGCGTGCATGATGGCGGCCACAGGGCCCCTGGTCCGCTCGCAGAGTTCCTCTGCTCCCTCGACGTCTCCCTTGCGGATGAATCCGCCCAGTTTTTCAAGGAACGGGCCTACATCGATCTTTACCTTCTTGTAGCTTATGAATCTCTCGACCGTAACGGCCACGCCTATGAGAAGGGCCAGGAGCAGCGGGTACATGAACGGTCCGCCTGCTATGAACAGGTCCTTCAGGTCCATGCTGGCGCTCTGAGCGCGCTCCACTTCCTCCCCCTCGGGCGTTCCGGCGGTCTCACCGGCCGCGTCGTCCTCAGGGGTCTCCTCCGCCGGTCCGGTCTGCTCTTCCGTGACCTCGGCGGCCTCCTCCGTGCCGGCGGGGTCCTCGGCACCGGGTTCCTCCGGCTGGGCCCAGAGGACGGACGCCAGCACCAGGAACAGTAGCAGGTATTTTCGCATCTATTATCACTCCTTCTTCAACATCCGGCGCCGGCTCATAAAACCGGCGCCGGACGCAAGAATTTCAGTCTACCATTCAACTCCCAGGCCGAACCTGATCATGCGGGGCCTGCTGAACACGTAGGGATTGTCCATGGAGCCGGTGGGGTCGTTGTCGGGCTCCCCGTCGCCGTCCTGGTCCGCGTCGTACCAGGCTATGTCGGCGATGTTGTTGATGTTCTGCCTGTTGAACAGGTTGTTGACCTGACAGTAGGCATCCAGTGTGACCCCGCCCATCCAGAAGGTCTTGTTCACCTTCAGGGTGGTGCTCATGGTCCAGGGATACCTCTTGTCGTTTATCTCCGGCTGGGCCGTTCCCTGGTTGGACGAGCTGTAGGGCACGCCGCTGCCGTAGTTCCAGGAGAGGTGGACTCCAAATCCTTCGAGGAAGGGAGTGTCGCCGATCCTGGGGCCTTCGCCCTGAGGTATGCGGTAATCGACTTCCGCGTTCACCATGTGCCTCTGGTCCCAGTCAAGCGGGGATTCCTTCTTCGGAATTATCCAGCCGGCCCAGACATAGCTGTAGTTCTGGGTGGCGCTGGAGCTCTTGCCCATGGCAACCGAGTAGGTGTAGTTGACGCTGCCGGACCAGAAGTCGCTGGGACGCCTCAACAGGTTGAACTCCGCACCTCTCACGTTGCCGTAGTCGCCGTTGATGTAGAGGTCGTAGGCGTCCACCGCGGAGTAGAAGTTGTTCTGCATGTTCACCAGCCCGGTTATGTCCTTGTAGTAGCCGGTGACGCTGGCCATGGTAACGTCGTTGAACTGGTGCTTCACGCCCACCTCGTAGGAAATGGTCTCCTCAGCGGCCAGGTCCGGGTTGCCCACTATGGGGAAGGCGCCGGAGAGGTCGTAGTCGGAGCCGCTGTACATGCGGTCGAAGGTGGGTGTCTGGAAGTAGTGGCCGTAGGTGAAGTGAAGCACGTCCCGGTCGGTTATGGGATGGGAGAAGCCGATCCGGGGGCTGAGGTGATACTTGATGGGAACGCTGACCGGGTTCTTGATGTGGTCGTCGTCACCCGGCTGAGTTCCCGGGTTGATGGGGTCGGTGATGTCCGCCGGGTACTGGTCGAAGTTGGCGTCGAAGTAGTCGAAGCGCAGGCCGGCGTTAACTATCATTCCCCTGTATTCCATCTTGTCCTGAATGTATGCCGCGCCGGCGTTGGGGAACACGTGGTACCTGCCGGCGTAGATGTTGCCGCCCGAGGCGGTGTCTATGTAGTAGTCGAACACATCGTAGTAACTGCCTTCCAGTCCCGCCTTCAGCTGGTGTTCCTGGTTCACCTGGCTGGTGATGTCGGACCTGAAGGTGGAGATGGTGCTCCTGGTCTCAGCCCAGGAGGAACGGTGCCGTCCAGCCCTGTAGAAGCCGTCGAAGTCAAGGTTCCTGGTGGGAGTGACGTCCTGCCAGTCGTCCCAGGTGAAGTCCTCTCCGTAGAACTCGGTGGTGGTATTCGGGTCGTCCGGATCGTTGTAGATCCTGTAGGTCATCTCGGTCTGGTACTGGTTGAGCTTTATCTCCATGAAGGTGGCGTCGCTCAGGGTCTGGGTGAGACCGGCGCCGAAGCTGTAGTTCTCCCTGAATACGGTGGGGCAGCCGTAGAGGATGTTCTCTCCCCACGCCAGGGTGTCGCCGTAGGTTGAGGATTCCGGATCGGTATCGATGTAGGGAACCTCGTACCTGCTCCAGTCCCAGGGACCGTAGCCGTACATCTCGTCCATGTAGTACCCTGTGAGGTTGACCTTTGTCCTGGGGTTGGGCCTGTAGGTGAGTTTGAGGTTTCCGGTCCACCTCTCAACCCAGTCGTTGAAACCGTAGCCGTAGCGGCCGTCCTGGCCTCCGCCGGTCTCAAGCCACTCGCCGGAGAAGAACATGTTCATGTCCCCGGGAATGTCGAGGCCGATGGCCGGGAGGAGGTAGCTGGTGAAGGGCTCGGGTCCGCCCAGGGTGCCCTCCACGTTGAACCTGGCTTCCGCGAAGGGGGTTACGTTGGCCCAGCGCCATTCGGTGGGTTCCTCTTCGCTGGTTCCGCCCCAGGTCCAGTCGTCGGCCAGGCCCATCTTCTGGAAGTTGTTGCCGTTCCAGTCCAGGGAGCCGGTGTACCTGCTGCCTCCCTCACGGGTGACGATGTTGACCACACCGGACTGGGCGTTGCCGTACTCGGCCCCGAAACCGCCGGTGATGAGGGATGTCTCGGCCACGCCGGACATGGGAACGCTGCTGGTGAAGCTCCTGCTGGTGGGATCTATCTGGGCCACTCCGTCGATAACGTAGGTGACCTCTCCGCTGCGGCCTCCGCGAACGTGAAGTCCGCCCCGGCTCACAGTTCCCGCCTGCCTGTTAACTACGTCAGCTATGCCCGCCACGGGCATCGTCCTGATCTCATCCCTGCCCACCACGTGGAATGTCTCCGTGGCGTCCATCATGATGAGACCTCTGGTGTCGGTCACCGTTATGGTTGTCTCACCAACGGTGGCCGGATCAAGGGAAAAGTTCATGGGAGTCGTCTGGTCGACCATGACCATGACTCCCTCTGCTGTCTTCATGCTCATACCAACCATGCTGGCCTGTACGGTGTACTCGCCGGGCTGAAGGTTGATGATGAAGTACTCTCCATTAGCATCCGTCATAGCGCCGTAGGATGTTCCCACGATCATAACGGTGGCGCCAGTCAGAGGGTTGCCGTCGGTGTCGGTAACCCTTCCGGCTATCTTACCTGTGGTGCCTGCCGTCAATGACAGAGCCACGAACAGCACAAGTGCAAAAGACAGTATCATCGCTTTTCTACGCACCGCTGTAGCTCCTTTCCTCTTTCCGCATCCCCTGATGCGGATTAAATGCCCTCAGCAGCCTGGAAAAAGTTTTGTGCTCACACCTCCCCTTCACCTTTTCAAGAGCTGCGCAAACTGTTACAGTTTAAAGTTTTATTACAGTTCTTACCGCTTCTGAGAATACACTCCTTCACTTCTCTTCATACTTTCGAAACAGAGCATACGACCGGCCGTTCGCCGCGTCAAGCCGGTATTCCACCGCCTCAACCGCCTATTCCCAGCAACCTGGGGATGGTGGGCAGCCACTCCTCGAACAGAAACTGCGACCTGCCAATAAGAAGGCTCAGTCTCGCCATGATAGTGTATCCGAAACTGGCGCCGAAGGCCACCATCAGTATGGTTATTCCCACGCTAGCCGTTCTGCCGGTCAGTCCCGTGTGGGCCTTCGAGAAGAAGAAATACACCAGGCCGCTTACCACGCCTACCACCAGTACAAGGCTGCTGAATACGCTCCATGGGCCGCCGGTGGCCACGGAGAATATGGTCCCCTTCACCTGTGCCAGGGCGTTGGACTGGAAGAAGGTGAGCATGTTCAGCCCCGCCCCGGCGCCGACTATCATTGCCAGGGCCAGCCGGGACAGTCCCGCTATCTTCGGCACCATCCTGGCCAGCATGAACATGGCGAAGATGCCGGGGATCACCCATATCCAGTTGAAGCCTCCTCCGGGAGGCAACATGTTCTCCCACCAGTTGGGGATGAGCACATTGAATATGCTGTAGATGACCCAGTATCCGGCGCTCATTCCCACGAACAGATGCTCGGCGAACTTGTAGAAGGGGTTGTCGCGGTAGAGGAAGCTGTAGAGGCACAGCGTAACTAGAGCCCCAAGCCATATTCCGACTATTTCCCAGTTCATCTGATGCCTCCCTTCTTTCTCTGCTGAGAGAAGTAGGCGATGTTGCCTATGATTATGAAGAGCATTATAACGATGTGGGCCACGGACTGGGGGGACATTCCCCGAATGGCCTGCCCCGCCTCTATCCCTACCAGCGTCTCATAATCGGCGGCGCCCTTCAGTCCTCCCAGGAGTCCGACCATCTGCCCGGTCTGCAGGTATGTGTACAGCTGCGGAGCGCTGACCGCGGTGCATCCGCCCCCTATGGGGATATCGTACCTGTCCCCGGCCATCATGACCCACGCGATTATGCCCGGGTCGCCGGCGGAGAGGGATATCACCAGGTCGATGTCGTCCAGGCTGAAGATTTCCTCCAGCATGGGTATCTCCATCCAGGGGACGTTGTCCCTGTCCGTGGGGAATACGGCTCTCATGCTGGTTCCCAGGCGGACTATCATCACTCCTCCGCCCGTCTTGTAGCCCAGGTTCACCCAGTCAAGGTACTGTTCCCTGCCCACGCTGTCCGCCATCAGCGACATGGCGGCCTGCCCCAGGGCGGCCCCCTGTGGCCACAGCGCCATTCCTATCACCTGGTGGTCCTTCTCGAAGAGGTGCCTCACCACCGCTTCCGCCATCGGCTGCAGCTCCGGCATGGTCGACGGGTCGTAATCGAAGCTTACCAGCACGTTGGAATTCGCCGGCAGGGAGTCCACGTATTCGTACAGGTCCCGGCTTGGCTCCGCCCCGACCTTGTTGGGGATTACCAGGTCGGTCAGTATCGGAATTATCACCGCCAGGGCGATGAGCAGGAAGATGATCCTTCTGTCCAGGTCGCCCATTTTTTCAAATATGTTCGCCATCAGTCAGCACCCCCCAGGTAGCTCCGCTCGATACCGAATATCATGCGGAGGGAGGTGGCCACCACTCCCATGGCGGCGCCTATCATAACCGCCCTCTGTCCCGCGGTGTTGGGTATGGTCATGAGCCAGACCTTCGCCAGGGGGATCTTGTCCCAGATCATCGCCCCTATGGGCACCTGCCCCAGCATCACGAGGAAGGCCGAGGTAAGCAGCAGGGTGGCCCTCCAGTTGGAGGCCCTGAAGGCCCTGAAGGCCGCGGATGCCACGAAGAAAGCCAGCATGCTGAACATCGTAGCCCCCATGGGAGCCACCATGTTCATGAACAGGTAGTCGAAGGGCAGATTCTCCGTCACCCCGTAAATGAGCCCGGTGACTATCATCACCAGGAAACCCACTATGGTGACCGGACTGTACTCCCAGTTCTTCAGCTTCAGCCTGGTCTTCCTGATGTGAACGTGCATCAGGTTGGCGGCACCGAGGAATATGGCCCCGGAGGCCACAATCATGTACCATTCCTGGAGATTCTCACCCAGGAAAGCGAATGGCTGGTGAGGTATGAAGAAGTTGAGGATCATTATCATGCCCGCGGTAAAGGTGATGGCCAGCGGTATTATCAGTCTCATACCAGCCTCCTAATTCACGGTTACGAGATGGCGGAAGAATTCCGCCACGCTCTCGAGAGGGGGCCAGAACTGGCCGATGGTGGCCGACGCCACGCCGGCCACTATCAGGATTATGAAGAAGAGCTTTGCCGCGTCCTGTCCCTTCAGGCTGCCGAGGAGCTTGGGCTCCCGGGAGAGGTAGGCGCTTGCCGCGAAGAGTTCCTCTCCTATCAGCGTATAGTCGCAGGCCGCTACGAAAAAGGGTATCTGGCTGGGCATGGCCGTACCGGCTATCTGTATGGCGCCCACGCTCCTGCCGGTTTCCGCCAGAATGAGGCTCTCCGCGTAGAAGGTTCCCAGGAGGAAGATGGCCGCCGGCCTCTCCCGAACCATGATCCCGTCCACGCCAGCGGCGTAGCCGAACTGGTCATCGGTAAGGTAGGTAATATCTTCCTTTCTGTAGGTATCGGGTCTTCCCGCCTGGATATGACCTTCCTTGACCACTTCCTGGGCAACGCTCATCACCACGCTCCTGCTGGTGGGAACCAGAAGGGGCGACCCGTACTCGGCGGTCTTCCTGGCCACCCTTCCGAGTATCACCATGCTGGCTATGGTCTGAATGTTGTCCATGTCCATGATGCCGGGAATGTAGAGCACCGGCTTGCCCATCTCCGTTGCCCTTCCCACAGCGTCGTCCACCGCCGCAAGCCCGGCTATCTCCCGAATGTAAAGTTCCCTGCCCTTCTTTCCAGCTTCTATGTAGTAGAGGATGAGCCCGGCCAGTATGATGAGTATGACCATCATGCCCACCCTGCCGCTGTAGAGCCACTGGGCCGAGGCGACCGCTGCGGCCTCCTCCGAACATCCCGTGATCTCACCGTCGAGGTAGGATACCACCCGGTAGCTGTACTCGACCCCGTTCCCGGCGGTATCGTCCCTGTACAGGATGGTCCCGGTGGGAAGCGTGGCTATCAGCTCGGTCTCACCCGAAGGGTCGGTCCTTACCACGCCCAGGGAATCTGGTAACGGCTGTTCCACCTCCATGAGCCAGCTCAGGTCCACGGAGCCGCCGGCGTCGTCCGGGGTGTCCTCCGCCTGGAACTCGATGGCTGTGCAGACCTCCGAAGAACCCATGGAATCCAGTTCTTCGATGTCCGGCAGGTCTTGCCCCCGGGCCGGGGCCGACCCCGCGGCGAGTACCAGCAGGAGTAGAATAGCGGCCGGTGATCTGTTCATGCTCCCTCCTTGTCTCCGGGAAAGGAAGTGCCCCGGCAGTTCGCCGGGGCAACGATCTTCCAGAATAATCCTTCATAAGACGGCATTGCTACGCCTCTATCAATTCCACATTCGCCCTGGGAACCGTGACCGTCTCGCCATCCTCGAACTTCACGTCCAGGACCCGTACCCTGGCTTCGGAATCAAGGACCTGCAGCTCCGCCGGAAGACCGGCTACAGTGCCCAGCCTGCCGAAGTAGGGAGCCCTGATGCAGCGGACCGGGGAGCCTATGTCCATCGCTCCTGCCTGCTTGCCGGAATCCTTCTCATCCTCCGCGCCTTCCACGGGTATGGCCACTTCCGGACGCATCACGCCGGCCCTTATCTGGGTGGCGCCGTTGACGCTGGCCAGCATTCCCTCGCGGGACTTCAGCAGTTCGAAGGTCTCGCTTGCCATGGTCATCCTGCCGAAGCCCTCGGTGAGTATGAGGGTGATTCCCTTCTTCTCATGCCCGGTTATGGCTACGCCCAGGTCGTAGCCCAGGAACTCCTTCAGGTCCTTGTCATCGAAACCGCCGACTATGATAGCCTTGACTCCCTTTTCAATGGCCGTGTTCAGGGTACTGAAGGATACGAAGGAACCTCCCAGGAGCACCTTCCCGCGGCAGGAATCGTCTATCAGGTCCGCGGTGAGTTCATCGGCGGGCCCTTCGGTGACTACCTTGACCTCGCCCCTGGTCTCGCCTCCGATCCCGAAGATTCCCTGGACGTAAGTGGCGACGGATTCAACTATCACTCCCTCGTTCTCCAGTATCTCCACTACGGTGCCATTCAGGTAGGCGTCTATCTCCACCGGAATGGGAGGCTCTCGAAGAACGGCCTGGCCGGTTATGCGGTTGTAGCTCTCGAAGACACCCTCTATGGGGGACCGGACGGTGTTCTTGAAAAGTCCGAACAGTCCCTTGGACTGTCCCAGCGCCTGCCCCTCCTCCAGAACCTCGCCCTCCTCCACGGTGAGCAGCTCCGGAATGTCGCCGGGGGGCAGTCCGAGAATGTTGGCGATGTTAAGCATCTTCACGTTGCCGGGAAGCTCCGTCCTGGCCACCACCGTATCTGCGGTGACCTCATCGCCCTTGTTAACCAGTGTCTCCCCGGTCAGGGGAAGCCTTCTCTCCTTGCGCACTACAGTACGGTAGGCGACTCTCAGCCCGGGTGTGTATGCGAAAGCCATTATTCGCCTCCCTCCAGGTTCATGAATCTTTCGGGATAGATGTCCAGGGCAAGCGACCATTCCTGGAGCTTCTCTATCCTGGTGGAGTCGTCCTCCGGAAGGGTGAAGGGGTTCCTTCCCCTGCCGTCGAAGATGATACCGACCACGCCGCCTTCCAGCTCCCCGGTCCATTCGCTGCCGGGGCCGGCGCCCACATCGAGGTTCTTGGCGGGGCTGATGACGGCCTGAACCTTCTCGCCCACTCCCAGGGGTTCCACCACCATCCTGCCCTGCTCTATCTTCACATCGACGGTGGACCCGTCCTGTTTCGTCATAGTAACCTCCGCCAGCACCGACGCCTTCCTGTTCTCGCCGGCGGGGGCCACGCAGGTGCCAAGCCTTATGAGGCAGTCCTTGTCGAAGACTTCCGTAGCCGCCTGAGGATGAACCTCGGAGAGTACTCCCAGCTGCGGCATCATGAAGATGGAATCCACCGCCAGCATCGTGACGCCCTCCGGAAGGAAGGCGTCTATGAGCATCAGGGCCGCCTGGCTTCTCCTGGGCGCGTGGGAAAGCACCCCTCCGGAGCCTATCAGCAGGTCCAGACCCATCATGTCCACCAGCGTGCCCCCGGTCTGGGTCTGCTCGAATGCGTCACCGATGGTCCTCTCCTGCGCCACACCCTTCAGGCCGGTGGCCAGGTCCTTGTGCTGCACCAGAGCCAGCCTGAGAGCTTCCCTGGCGATGGCCTGCTCGACTATGAGCTCCTTCAGCATCTGGGGTATGGTGGTGGGACGTATCATCTTGTTCCGTATCCTGTTGCGAAGGTCCGCCTCGTCCATGTGGAAGGGAACCCAGCGCATGACGTTGCCGAAGCCGGAGCTGGCCAGAACGTTTGATACGCTGTAGCTCATGCCCAGGTTCGCGGAAACCGTACGGTTGAATACCGTCTCTCCCTCCGCGCTGTCGAAGACGCTGAACACATCGGTTGTGGCGCCTCCAATGTCCACGCCCATCACCTCTATGTCCTCGTTCTTCGCCACGGTCTCTATCAGCTTGCCCACCGCGCCCGGTGTGGGCATGATGGGGACCTGTTTCCACTTGCCCTCCACATAATGGCCGGCCCATTTCATAAGCTTGGGGTAACCGGGAGCCTGGGCCATCACGTGCTCCATGAAGAGTTCGTGGATTATGTCCCTGGCGGGGCCCAGATTCTCCTTCTCCAGCACCGGCCTGAGGTTGTCCACTATCTTCAGCTCGACCTGCTCGCCCAGCTCCTCCCTCACCGCGTCCCTGGCGTCCCGGTTGCCGGCGAATATGACCGGGAGCTTGTAGCCCACTCCGAACCTGGGCTTGGGGTCGGCGGCCTTGACAACTTCGGCCAGCTCCACCACGTGATCTATGGTGCCTCCGTCGATGCCCCCGGAGAGGAGTATCATGTCCGGCCGGAGCCTCCTTATGTCGGCCACCTTCTCATGGGGCAGGCGGCCGTCGTTGGATGCCACGACGTCCATTACTATGGCCCCGGCACCCAGAGCCGCCCTCTGGGCGCTCTCGCCGGTCATGGACTTCACCACTCCGGCCACGGTCATCTGCAACCCGCCTCCGGCGGAGGAGGTGGACATGTAGATGTCTACCCCGTCATCGCTGTCAGGCGATACCTGCACGCCCTCATCCCCGGGCTTGAGGAATGTTCTGTCTTCAAGGTCCTCGATCTCGCCTACAGCGTTGAGCACACCCTTGGTAACGTCCTCCGCGGGGGCCTCCACGGTAGTGGGAGCCTCCCCCCGGCGGATGAGACGGTATTCTCCATCCTTCTTCTCTATCAGGATGGCCTTTGTGGTGGTACTGCCGCAGTCAGTCGCCATTATTCTGGTGATCTCTTTGCTGGCCACCGCCTTCTACCTCCTTGTTCTGATTATCGCCTCCGCGCCTGAACCAGCGGAGGAAGGACTTCCCGCCCTTTGCGCGGCGGGCTTCCTTCATCTCTTTTTTTCGCTGGACCTCGCGGGCGTTCTCCTCCTCTATGGCAACCGTGAGCTTTTCCACGTTCTCACGGTCCTCGATCATGCGTACGAACTTGTAGTAATTCCCGGTGCTTACCACGAGGGAGACCACCGGGTTCGCGAATATAAGCAGCTGGTTCCCCAGAAAGGAAAGCGGCTTTATGGTCTCCAGGAATATAATGGCCGGGACGGTGAGCTGACGCTGCACTATCTCCCGGGCTATGGATTCCATGAACTCGGTGTAGTCCTCATCGCCGTCAAGGTCAATGATATCATGACTGCCCGGCGGCATGTGACCTGATGTATTCAAGCACTTCCTCTCTGTTGCTGGAGAACTGTACTGAGAGTCCTCTGAACTTGGCCAGCCTGGTTGGCTCGGGAAAGGGGCTGAGGAGAACCCCGTACCTGTCCGGTATCACGCTCTTCACCCGGTTCCATTTCTGTTCCTCGGTACCGAATACCGACTTCTTCCTTACGCTCTCCCCGTCCATGGTGTACCTGACCGGCAGGAAATAAGTCCAGCCGGAAAGCAGCAGGACGGTTACTCCCACCAGTCCCCACCAGGGGTTGTTGTCCATGGCCAGGGTGGCCACCACGCCGGAGAGCAGGATTATCAGAAGGTAGAGCGCCGTGGCTCCCGGCCTCTCCCTGGCGGGGTGGGATACCCATTCCATGACTTTGTCCGCTGTGTCTCCCCTGTCCTCTATTCCTCGACTCCCTCCTCTTCCTCCGGCTGCACCAGACACAGGTCCTTCACCGCTTTTACCTCGTCCAGCCTGAGCACCGGCGTGTTCACCGGAGCGTCTGTCACCAGGTGCGGTTTCTCACGCACCTCCGCCGCGATGGAGACCATGGCGTCCACGAACCTGTCCAGCTCCTCCAGGCTCTCCGTCTCGGTAGGCTCGATCATAAGAGCTTCGTGAACTATAAGGGGGAAGTAGATAGTGGGCGCGTGGATACCGTAGTCCAGCAGCCTCTTGGCTATGTCCAGGGTCTTCACTCCCTGCCGGGCCTGCCTGTCCCCGCTGAGCACGAACTCATGCATGCACGGGCCGTGGTCGAACGGATTGTCGTAGTGCTCCGCCAGCCTGGTCTTCAGGTAGTTGGCATTGATGAGAGCGTTCTCGCTCACCTCCCGAAGCCCATCCGCGCCCAGCGTCATGATGTATGCGAAGGCCCTGTAGAGTACGCCGACATTGCCATGGAAGGCCATCAGCCTGCCGAAGGAATCCTGCTTCCCTCGCAGATGGAACTCACCGTCATCTTCCTTCAGGACCACCGGGTCGGGAAGGAAGGGCGCGAGGTCTTTCGTGCAGACCACCGGTCCGGACCCCGGTCCGCCTCCCCCGTGGGGCGTGGAGAAGGTCTTGTGCAGGTTAAGGTGGCATACGTCGAAGCCCATATCCCCCGGCCTGGCTATTCCGAGCAGGGCGTTCATGTTGGCCCCGTCCATGTAGTTAAGTCCTCCGGCCTGGTGCACGATGGAGGTCAGCTCCCCTATATGGGACTCGAACAGCCCCAGGGTATTGGGGTTGGTGAGCATGAAGGCGGCGGTATTGGGGCCAACTTTCCTTCTCAGGTCCTCCGGGTCAACCAGTCCCTGCTCGTTGGAGTCCACTCCCACTACCACGCAGTCCGCCAGGGTGGAGGTGGCCGGGTTGGTCCCGTGGGCCGAATCCGGCATCAGCACCTCGTTCCTGTGGCCCTCTCCCCTGCTTTCATGGTAGCTCTTGATGAGCATGATGCCGCAGAACTCCCCCTGGGCCCCGGCCGCGGGCTGCAGTGAAATGCTGTGGAATCCGGTTATCTCGCACAGCATCTCCCCCAGCCGGTGCATCAGTTCCAGTGTTCCCCGGGCGTGTTCATCGGGGCAGAGGGGGTGGATGGAGGCGAGCTCGGGAATCCTCGCCAGGTTCTCGTGAAGTTTGGGGTTGTACTTCATGGTGCACGACCCCAGGGGATACATTCCTCTGTCCACGTGGTGGTTCATCACGCTCAGGTTGATGAAGTGCCTCATCACCTGTCCTTCCGACGCCCTGGGCAGTCCTGTGCGGCCGTCGCCTTCCCGGGTCAGGGCACCGGGCAGTTCATCCTGCGCGGGAACATCCAGCTTCGGAAGGGATACCCCCGTCCTGCCCGGGCTGCATATATCGAATATTGTCTTCATGAAGCACCTCCCCGGCAGATATCCGAACAGATACGGACGTATTCGTCCAGCTGAGCCCTGGACCTCTTCTCGGTTGCAGTTATCAGCATCACTCCCTCGCCCAGCTCCGTCAGGGGAAGACCCGCCAGAATGCCCCGGTCCAGCATCATGTCCCGCAGTCGCTGTGCCGGCAGCGGGAACGAAAGGGCGAACTCCCTGAAGAAGGGGGTGTTCCCGAAAACTCCGGTTACGCCGGGTATCTCCAGGAGGGCCTTCTCCAGGTAATGGCTGCGATGGTAGCACTGGCTGGACACCTCCCTGAAACCCTCCTCGCCCATCAGCGAAAGGTAGACGGTATTCGCCAGGGCCATGAGGGCCTGGTTGGAGCAGATGTTGCTTGTGGCCTTCTCCCGCCTGATATGCTGCTCCCGCGTCTGAAGCGTCATGACGTAGCCCGTCTGGCCGGCCCGGTCCTCCGTCCTGCCGATAATCCTGCCGGGCATCTTCCTGGCCAGCTTCTTCCGGGAGGCCATGAAACCGGCGTAGGGACCTCCATAGGACAGAGGTATGCCCATGCTCTGTCCCTCCCCCACCACTATGTCCGCTCCGGCGTCGCCGGGGGAACGCAGCATGGGAAGGGCCACCGGGTCCGCCGCGGTTATCAGGAGGCCCCTGTGACGATGGACCATCTCCGCCAGAGGCTCCAGGTCCTCCACCAGGCCGAAATAGCTGGGGTACTGCACCAGAATGGCAGCGGTATCATCCCCTGTGAGTTCCTCTGCGGTCTTCAGGTCCAGAGTGCCGTTTTCCGTGAAGGGGATCTCGTTCAGCTGGAAATCCTTTCTTCTGATATATGTCCTTATTACGTCGAGCCACCTGGGGTTCAGGGAGCCGGCCACAAGCACTTTCTGCTTCCGGGTTACCCGCATGGCCATCAGGCATGCCTCCGCCGCCGCCGAGGCTCCATCGTACATGCTCGCGTTGGCCATCTCCATTCCGGTGAGCCTGGCAAGCATGGTCTGGTACTCGAAGATAGCCTGCAGGGTGCCCTGGCTTACCTCCGCCTGGTAGGGGGTGTAAGCGGTGTAGAACTCGCTTCTGAGAAGTATATGATCCTCAGCCGCGGGAATGAAGTGATCGTAAGCCCCGGCTCCGAGGAAGCACACCATGTCCGCCCCGTCGTTCCGCCGGGCCAGTTCACGGAAGGATTCCACCAGTTCCAGCTCCGAGAGCGGGGCCGGAAGGTCAAGGCCGCCTTCGAGCCTGTACTGCTCAGGCACCGGCTCCAGCAGTTCCCGGAAGTCATCCACGCCTATGGCGCGGAGCATCTCTTCCCTGTTGCCCTCGCTGTTCGGTATGAACCTGCTCATGGGCTACTCACCGATGTATTCGGAGTACTCTTCCGCCGTCTTCAGCGCCTGAAAACCCGAAGGGTCCTCAGTTCCGAGGTCCACCAGCCAGCCCCTGTCGAAGCAGTCCTCGTTGATGAGCGCGGGTTCGTCCTCCAGTGATTCGTTCACCCTGATGACCTTGCAGTCGAACGGAGCGTAGAAGTCCTCGGCGGTCTTCACCGCCTCCAGTGAGCCCAGGACATCTCCGGCGCCGTATTCGTTCATGCCCGGGAATTCCACCATCACTATCTCGCCCATCTGATCCTGCGCGTAGTGGGTGAGCCCCATCCTGTACTCACCGTTGCCCAGGTCCTTCACCCATTCATGGGTATCGGTATAGCGAAGATCTTTCGGAATGTTCGACATCTCTTCCTCCTTGAAGTTACTTGCGACTGCCTTCCTTGTAGAACGGGAGCTTCACCGCCTTGACCGGTATCCTTCTGCCCCGCACCTCCGCCTCAAGCTCCGTGCCCTTCCTGTGGTAGCCCTTCTCCACGAAGGCGAGACAGACGCCGTGCCCCAGGGCCGGGGCGATGGAGCCGCTGGTCACTATGCCCACCTTCCTGTCCTCATCGAAAAGCTCCGCGCCCTGTCTGGGAAAGCCTCTGCCTTCCACCTTGAGCCCCGCGATGTATCTGGATGGCTTCTCCCTCTTCTGCCTGGCCAGGACTTCCCGTCCGATGAAATCCTTCTCCGTCTTCAGCTTGACCACCCAGCCCAGCCTGGCTTCAATGGGAGTCGTGGTATGGTCCATGTCGTTCCCGTACAGGAGGTATCCTACCTCCAGCCTGAGGGTGTCCCTGGCCCCGAGGCCTACCGGCCTGATGCCGAACTCCTCGCCGGCTTCCATCACTGCGTCCCACACTTCCTCAGCGTCGCCGGGCCTGACATAAATCTCGAAACCATCCTCGCCGGTGTAGCCGGTCCTTGCTATCAGGGCGGTCTTCCCGGCGAACTCGCCGGTAAGATGGTGGTAGTAATCCACCGTCTCCAGGTCCGGGGCGGTAAGCTTCTGAGCCACCTTCTGGGCATCGGGACCCTGAATGGCCACCAGGGCCGTCTGGTCGCTCTCGTTGCCGAGTTCCACGGAATAGCCTGTGGTCTGACTGTTGACCCAGGCCCAGTCCTTCTCGATGTTGGAGGCGTTCACCACCATGAGGAACTCCTCATCGGACAGCCGGTAGACTATCAGGTCGTCCACCATGCCGCCGTCGGGGTAGCACATGGCGGAATAGTAGGCCTGCCCCGGCTCCACATCTGCGTCATTGGTGAGCAGGTAATCCAGGAATTCCCGTGCGTCCGGGCCCTTCACCCTGAACTCGCCCATGTGGGAGAGGTCGAATACGCCAACCCCGTTCCTCACCGTGTTGTGTTCCTCCTTGACCGTGGTGTACTTTATGGGCATTAGGTAGCCGGCGAAGGGCTCCATCCTGGCTCCGAGGCCGACATGCCTGTCATGAAGAGCGGTTTTCTTGTTCATCGGGGATCTCCTGTACTAAACTTGTCCCATAGAAAAAAACATGAAATATACGAGGTTGAATTTACCTAAATGGGAGATGAAATGCAACATCGCGCCGGAACGCCGAATACCGGGAAAACGGGCTTCCCATGTCCGTGAAAATATCCTCCGGACTGCTGAAGAAGCTTAGCAGGGAGGCCCGCCTTTCACACCGGCCGGAATTCCTGGATACCCTTCTGGCCGAATCGATTGCGAGGAGATGGCTCCTTCGGCGGGGGCTTCCCTGCTGGCGCACCTCCCAGCCTCCCGGCCGCCCGGACAGGTACGGGCTGCTGTTCCCCTCCGGAAGGCGGGCAATGGTATCCCCATCCGGAGGGAACGGGTATTCCTTCAACGACATGGCAAGGGCGAAATGCGAATACCTCCTGAAGGTGGTTATGGAGGATGACCTTCGGGGAGATGTGGAAGGTTTCTTCACCCTGTTCGACATCAGGAAGCCGGGTGACATCGGCTGGACCCCCGACCTGGACCTGCTGGAGACCCGGCCCATGGAAGGCTTTCCCGAAATGGCCCGAAGGCCGGCGCACTTCCGCCCGGCCTTCCTCCTGGGCAGCCTGAAGCTCCTGGTCATGGGAGAGCTGAAAGCGCCTCCTCCGGAAAAACACCGTCAGGATAACACTCCGGTATAGCCAGGCTCGAGAATATCCCGGGCTGCAGCAGTGAGGCGGCCGCCTATTCCCAGCTCACCATGCCGTCGTGCACGAAGCCGTGGCCCGGGTCCAGGGGCAGGGGGCACTGGACAGTGTAGGTCTGAACTTCTTCATCGGTCCAGTAGAGGTATATCTCCCCGCATGCGGGACATGGATCGTCCCAGTTACCCGATATTTCTGAGGAGGGGAGGTTCCTGATGCCGCGGCTGCAGTGTATACTCACCCGTCCGAAACTCAACGGTCACACTGCGGGAGGAACAGATGGAGCGGGGCAGGATCAGCGGAACTCCGCCGGAAAAGCCGGTTCGAAACGTGCGGGGTGAAGCTTTCGTCAATACCGGGAACATTGACGTCAGGCTCTCGGAATGGCTTACGGTCATATCCGGCCATGCCCGACCCAGGCCGCATCTCGTGCTCAGGCCCCGCAAGTGCGCCCTGCTGGTGGTGGACATGCTGCGGTACTTCGCCCACCCACGGGGCAGGTTCTACCTGCCGTCCACCGGGGCGATAGTTCCCAGGATCGGGAAACTCCTGGAACTCTGGAGGAATAGTGGCCGCACGGTGGTCTTCACCCGGCACTGCCACCGCGGCCCCGACGACCTGGGAATGCTGGGAAAGTTCTTCGGCGACTACATAAGATGCGACGGGGAGGACTCGAGGATAATCCGGGAGCTGCGGCCCCTTTCAACCGAGAGGGTATTCAGGAAGAACACCTACGACGCCTTCCAGGGAACGGGACTCGATGAATTCCTAGAGGGGGAGGGGATCGAGCAGGTCCTCGTCACCGGAGTGCTCACCCAGCTCTGCTGCGAGACCACCGCCAGGTCCGCCTTCGTCAGAGGCTACGAGGTATACGTACCGGCGGACGGGCTGACCACAACTTCCGAGGCGCTTCACGTGGGGAGCCTGACCGGCCTGGCAACCGGCTTCGCGGTGGTTACCTCCACCGAAGCGGTCTGCGGGGAGGACCGGAATGACGGTGACTGACGTAGCGGTTCTGGGCGCGGGACCAGCCGGCTGCGGGGCGGCGGTGCAGTGCCGGAGGCTGGGACTGGAGGTGGCGCTGCTGGACAGGACGGGTAAGGCCGGAGGTCTGGTCCGCGAGGCGAGGCTGCTGGAGAACTGTCCCGGGCTCCCCGCTCCGGTTACCGGGCCCGGGTTCGCCCGAAACCTCGAGGCGCTCCTGGAAAGGACCGGCGTCGGCGTGAGGAGATACCTGGTCGGTTCGGTTTCAGGGGAAGAAGGTGTTTTCGTGGTCAGGGGATCAGGGGAAGATATCCGCTGCGGGTCGGTGGTCCTGGCCGTGGGAACGGAACCGGTGGAATACTCCCTCGAAACGGGAGGCAACGTCGAGATACACAGGTCCATACTGGAGCTGAAGGCCGACCCTCCGGAAAGGGCGGTCATACTGGGGGGCGGGGAGGCCGCCCTGGATTACGCGCTCAACCTGGCGGACTCCGGGTCCATGGTGACCGTACTGGTAAGGGGCCGGCGCCTGAGGGCCGGGGGGAAATTGAAGGAGGAATTCCTTGCCCGTAAGACTATCGATACACTCTACGAAACTACCGCCATTTCAGCCTTTCGGGTGGAAGAGGGGACCATTCGTCTGGAGGTCCGCACCCCCGGCGGCAGAACCTCTCTGCAGACCGGGGCGGTACTGGCGGCGCTGGGAAGAAAGACCGTTCTGCCTGCGCTTAGTTTCGATTTTCACCATGAACAGCGGGAGGTTGCTACCAGCCTGGGCGGGTTCTACATGGCGGGTGACGCCTCCGCGGGACGTTCGGGCCAGGCTTCCACAGCTTCGGGTCAGGGGGTTCTGGCGGGGATGCTGGCGTGCGAGTACCTGGAAGAGAAAGAGGAGAAGATTTGAAAGTAAAATCTCAACGGGGTGAAGAGGACCTGGCCACCGTATACGTGGCGGAACTGGATGACGGCGGGTGCGTCGAGTTCGTGGAATCGGTTCAGCCCCCGGTGCCCAGGGATGAGAAATGGGTCCTCATCATCTCCACTCTGAAGGGGTGTCCGGTGAAATGCCCAATCTGTGACGCCGGAAGAGCCTATTCGGGAAAGCTCACAGCCGGGGAGATGTTCTCGCAGATCGATCACATGGTGACCGCCAGGTATCCGGACCGAAGGGTGCCCGTGCCCAAGTTCAAGGTGCAGTTCGCCCGAATGGGGGACCCCGCGTTCAATCCCGCGGTTCTCCAGGTGCTGAGAGAGCTTCCCTCAGTCTACCATGCGCCGGGCCTTCTGCCCAGCATATCCACCATAGCGCCCGCCGGCTGCATGGACTTCCTGGAAGATCTCCTGCATATCAAGGATGAGCTCTACTCCGGCGGAATGTTCCAGATGCAGTTCTCCATCCATTCCTCCTCCCCC
>JAWOBF010000085.1:0-5627 GCA_046498225.1 Candidatus Aegiribacteria sp. | reverse complement strand
CCCCCCTGGATATGCGGAACTTGTGCGTCTGGAACAGCCGGTCCCTTCCGAGGGAATCCACCACCTTCTGAACGTTTACGCTGTAGTTGCTCTCCAGGGCGTCACGGTCGTCGCTGGTGAGGGATTCCGCCTCCCGGTCGCTGAAGCATTCCGAAGTATGGCGTCCTATCCAGCTGTCATCAGCGTCGAACACCTCTCTCATGTAGGGGTTGATATAGACGTAACGGCCGGAGGAGTCCTTGAGGAAAACGGCTGCCGGAAGCTGGTCCATAAAAGAGCGGAATCTCCTCTCGCTCTCCCTGAGAGCTTCCTCCGCCTCCATCCTGTCGGTGATGTCAACCGCCATCTCGAACCGCACCAGCCTGCCGTCCTTCCACCTTATGGTCCTGTCGGTGCATTTGTACCAGTGCCGGTTCACCTGGTTCTGAAAGACCCAGATGTGGGGCAGCTCAGCGTTCTCGGCGAAGATCAGGCGGTTGGTGCAGAAGGGGCATGGTTCTTCCCTGCCCTGAAGGACCCGGTAGCATTTCTCGCCGGTGCGGTCGCCCCAGTGGCGCGCTCCGGCCGGATTCAGGTAAAGGAGCTCATAGGTCTCGGGGTCCGAAACGTATATCACCTCGTCCATGCTCTCCAGGATAGTGAATAGCGTATCTCCGCGGACGTTCTCGCGGTACTCTGTCCGGTCGCTTCCGTCTATCATGTCGGCGTTCCAATCAGAATGTTCATTCAGACGTGCGGTCCATCATGTCCTCAGGAGGCTTTCCAGCGCATCGGCAAGTTCCCTCAGCCTGAAGGGCTTCTGCAGAAATTCCCGGACTCCCATGTCAAGAAGTTCCTGCACTCTACCGTCCCCGCTGAACCCGGTGATCAGGACGACCTTCACCTCCCGGTCTATTTCCCTGAGCCTTGCGAAGCACTCCTTTCCATCCATGCCCGGCATGGAAAGGTCAAGAATGACAGCGTCAATGGTTTTCGGCGCCGCGCTGTACAATTCCAGGGCTTTATCGCCCCCCGGGGCGGAAACTACTTTGTAGCCCAGCTCCTCGAGCAGTTCGGTAACCGTGTCCACCACCACGAATTCGTCATCCACCACGAGGATGGTCCTTCCCCCTCCACGCCGGCCTGCCGGCGGAGCCGGTACCTCTTCAGCCATGCTTTCCCGTCCGCTGCGGTCCAGAGGAAGGTACACAGTAAAGACGGAACCCTTCCCGGGAACGCTCTCGACGTCCACCCGGCCTCCATGGTTAACGACTATTCCGTAGACTGTGGCCAGTCCCATTCCGGTACCCTCTTCCGCCTTGGTGGTAAAGAAGGGTTCGAATATACGCTCCATGTTCTTCCGGGGAATCCCCAGACCGGTGTCCTCCGTCTTCAGCACGGCAGCTTCCAGCGGACCGCTCCCGGTGGAATATCCCTCCATGTCGGAGGGCAGCGTACCTCTCCTGAGAGTGAATGTCAGCCGGCCGCCTTCGGGCATTGCGTCCCTGGCGTTCACCGCCAGGTTGAGTATGACCTGCTCTATCTGGGTTGGATCGCCCTTGACGAAAACGTCTTCCTCCAGGTCCAGGTTCACGCTCACCCTTCTGTCCAGTGTTCTTTTCAGGAGCTTATGGACCTTCCGGACGGAGAGTCCCACGTCCACAACGCCCATCTTGTGCTTGCCCTTCCCGGCATAGCCCAGGAGCTGGGAGGTCAGTTCGGAGGCCTGATGCACCGCTGAGATTATAACATCGGCGGTCCTGGAGACGTCGCTATCAGAGGCATGGTGCTCCCTGAGGAGTTCCGCGTATCCCAGCACTCCAACCATCAGGTTGTTGAAGTCGTGAGCTATGCCCCCGGCCAGCTGTCCGATTGCTTCCATCTTCTGCTGCTCCAGCAGCCTTCGCTCCATCTCCACCTGGGCGGTAACATCCCTGCCTATGACTATGAAGCTGGTGACCGCTCCATCATCGTCGGTTACCGCCGAAGCGGTCAGGTCCATCTTGAAGGGCCGGTCCTCCAGCGCCACTCCCGTTAACCTGCCGCTCCAGCTGCCGTCCCGCGCCACTTTTTTCCTTATTCCGTCCAGGGAAGGCTCCAACTCAAGGAGGGGAACCCGGGATATCTTCCTGCCGACGAACCCGCTCCCGTAGCCGGTAACTTCATCGGCAGCCCGGTTGGAATAGACTATCCTCTCCTTTTCGTCCAGTATCAGAATGGCTTCCCTGGCCTGGTCCACGGTCCGGATGAGAATATCCTTCAGCCGGGCCACGTCCTTCCACTTCTTCTCCTCCCTGGAAGTTATCCATACCCGTATCTTCATGGTGCTGTACAGCAGGGCCAGCAGAACTATGGCGGCCATGCCCAGAAGCCAGCGGTTGCTCAGGCCGGATATGTTCCGCATCACCACTTCCTGGGGTACGGACAGTATGAGATACCATTCCTTGCCCTGGAAATCGAAAGGCGTCAATGAGAACAGCATTCTGCCGCGGTGGCGGCCATCCCCGAAGGCGGTGTCGATGTCCGCGACGAGATAACCGGTTTCCCCGGCAACCGCCGATTCCCCTACATCAAGCAGGCCCGGGTTCCCCCCGAATGCCTGTGAGAAGTGCAGTCCCTCATGCTCCTCAATCGGCGAGAACAGGACAAGACCGTCATCGCTCAGCACGACGGGGACGGTTTCCTCTCCCGGCAGAAGCTGCAGGAACAGGCTGTGGAACATCTCCCGGAACGGCACCAGGAATGCCAGGGAACCGTTGAAGTCACCACTCTCGTCGAAGCAGGGCACATGGTAGGCTATGGCCCAGTAGCCCTGTACCGTCATGAACGCGTCGCTGATCACTGCGGATCGGGTTTCCAGCAGCCGCTGGACATGTTCCTGACTGGAGATATCGGTTCCCTCGGTGCCCCGGTAAGGGGGTACCGTATACCGGAGTATCCCCTGGGCATTCATTCTGGAGATACCCGAAATATAGCTTCCATGGGCCTCCAGGAGTCTCTGCATGGATTCCTGCAGCCCATCGGACATGCCGGCGATCTCCGGAGAGGCGCTCCAGAGTTTCAGGACGTTGCCGATAAGGTCGAACCTGAAACGGACCTGATCGATTATCTGGCCGGCATATATCGCATTCTGTTCGTGGCATCTCTCCAGGGCGGACCGCCTGGTCCTCCTGTATCCGTCGTAGAGGAAGGTTACGGCCGAAATGAGAAGAACGGCGAGTATTATCTGTTTCCAGGCCTGGAATCTTACGGGACTGTTATCAGGAAACCTCATTTTCAGTTTCATTCCGGGAATATGGAAACGATCGGGCGGGATTACAAGCTACAAGCATCAGAGGCCGTCCGGAAGGTCAGCCGGCTCCGCAACGCAGAACAGAGGAAGCCGCCGGGCCTTCCTCTGTTCTATTCGAAATGGTACCGGGGACGGGACTTGAACCCGTACAGGCGATGTGCCCACTAGGTCCTTAACCTAGCGTGTCTGCCAATTCCACCACCCCGGCTCCGCTCTTCAGACTGTCAGAATATTGCCAGAAGAAATGAGGTTGACATGAAAAGAACCGCAAGGACCGTAGTCGCCTTCGAGAGCATCGTGGCTGCACCGCGGTTCCCGAAAGAGGCCGTAAGGGCGCCCCCTCCGCCGAAAGCGCCGGACAGGCCGTCACCTTTGGATTTCTGCAGCAGCACCACTGCCACCAGCAGTACGCATACGACAAAGTGCACAAAAGTAAGGATCGTTATCATTATAGGCTTATCCCTTCCAGAGTAGGCAGATATACAAAACGAGGGTGCATCTGGCAAGCCCTTGGGCTACCCGCTGGAGACGGAGAGAAGCTCCCTGACGAGATCCATGTTGAAATTCTTTCCGGGGCAGCGGGTCCTGCAGCCGGGAGCGTCCCTGTGAAGGATGATATCTTCGGAGGATAGAGCGAACCTGGAAATGAGTTCCCGAAGAAGGCGGGCCAGGGCATCCTTCTGGGCGTTCGTCGGCGGATGGGCGTCCAGGTCGCCCACAAGGCATATTCCCAGAGAATCTTCATTGTTCTTCCTGGCATGCGCCCCCACGGCCCATTCGGGCCTGCCCGGCTCCACCTGGCCGTCCCCGGAGAGACTCCCGTTGCCGATGACGAAATGGTATCCGATGTCAACCCAGCCGTTCACCGCCCTGTGAAGCGCCCTGAACACTCTCGCGCAGCCGGTCTCGGTGGCCGAATGGTGGAGGATCAGCCGGCGGACCTTCTTCAGTGGCCGGTAAACGGAAGGATGGGGCGGCAGTCCGCAGCTGTTGAGCTTTTTCTCGCCGTATTTGGGGATGTCTTCACAGTTTTGTCCCAGCCATTCCGCGCAGGTTTGCATTCGGCGCCTCCTTCACTGCATAATATAGTCGGGCGGGGACCGCTGATGCATTGCGGATTGGAGGAGCGATGTGCAGGCTTTCAACCCTTCTCCTGCCGGGGAGCTGAGACCGGCCCCGCGAGAGGGGAGCTGGCTCGTGCTGGTGAACCCCCGGGCAGGCTCGGGTATTCCCGGGGGAGAGCTGGAAAACTTATCCTCCAGACTGACCTCGGCGGAAATCCCTCACCGGACCGTGGTTACCGATTCGCCGGAACAGCTGGTGGATTTCGCGTCCCTGGCATCCGGCAAGGGGTATTGCGGTGTGATAGGTCACGGGGGAGACGGAACCCTCAGCCACGCCGCTTCCGGACTTATTCACTCCAGGTCACCCATACCGCTCACCATCGTCCCCAGAGGAACTGGCAACGACTGGGCCCGGACCGTGGGCATCACTTCCATGAGCGATACTGTAGCGGCCATCAGGGAGAACAGGACCGCCAGGCTGGACGCGGCGGAGTGCCTTGTCCGGGACCCCGGCGGCAGCAACGTCCACTCCTCCATATTCATCAACTCCGCCGGTATAGGTCTGGATGCCCACGTGCTGCAGATGTCCATAGACTTGAGGAAAAAGTACCGTCTGGGAAAGCTGGCGTACATATCGACACTGTTCTCGACCGTGATGGAGATGCCGCGGTGGGAGGGAGCCTTGAGGGTTGACGGCGAAACTGTGTACGATGGCCCCTACCTCAGCCTCACCTCCGGTGTCTGCCGCTACGTGGGAGGGGGAATGAGGCTGTCACCCTCCTCCGACCCCACGGATGACATGCTGGATACAGCCATAGTCAGGCCCATAACCAGGAGGAACCTCATCGCCAGCGTTCACATGATATACCGGGGAACCCTCCTGTCCCATTCCGCTGTTTCCTCCTGGAGGGGCAGGGAGATGGAACTGGAATCCCGGGGCCGTGTGAAGATGGAACTGGACGGCGAACCACTGACGGAACTGCCCCGGGACTGCACGATCATGCTGCGTTCCATACCCGCGGCGTTCCTGGCCCTGACGGGACCGGCCAGCGGTATCTGAGATCCAGCACCGGTCAGCCTTGATTCTCCAGTTCGATTATCTTCAGTATCTCGTAAGGCTATAACCAGGAAAACCATAAAAAAGCCATCTACCTGATTCTGGGTGAAAATAAAAAGTGGTCTGTAGGCGTAGCCCGGGAATTTGGTAATTATGATTATCTTATGTTTGCCAACATTGATTATGGCCACTCGGAGGTTCAGGAGGAAGTGAAGAGCTGGCTGAGGTGGTTTGT
>JAWOBF010000021.1:0-5874 GCA_046498225.1 Candidatus Aegiribacteria sp. | reverse complement strand
TCGCCCTCCAGAAGAAGGCCGTAGGTGAAGCCGTTCTCGTCCATGAACTCTTCAGGGTCTCCGTTCTCCCATACGTTGACGCCGTAGACGGACACCCTGTCATCCGGGTAGGTCTCGTGTATCGCCTGGATCTCCGGCATCACTGCTATGCAGGGACCGCACCAGGTGGCCCAGAAGTCCAGGACCACCACTTTGCCGCGAAGGTCCTCCAGGGACACCTCGTCCCCCTCCCTGCTGGTGAGCGTCCAGAGGGGGGCGGGTGTGCCCGGAGTCAGGAATGAACTGTAGATTCTGACGTCGGCGTCCCCGGGTAGGTCCGGCCTGAAACGGTTTTCCTCCATAGTAGCGGAAACGTCGAGATCGGATATCTCCAGGACCACGGAACCGGGATTGCCTTCCCTGTCGATGAACATTCTCTCCACCCGCCTCGGGAGATGGTCCTCCAGCCCGAGGGCCCATTCCGCCTGGGAACCTCCGGCGTAGGTCACCAGCCAGTTCTCGCATTCCACGCCGGCCACGGTGACGGTGTCCAGCAGGGAGACGGAATCGGCTGCCGTCTCGTCTTCGAAGGGAGCTTCCAGGAAGAACTCGTTCATGATGGCGAAGGCCGCCGGTCTGAGCAGGTCCCCCGCGCCCTCTTCCAGCGCTCCCTTCTCAACTATGTTGCCGGGTATGTTGTATGCGTAGACTGAATCCATGCCCGATATGAGCATCAGGGAGGGTTCCGGAATTATGTCATCATCGGGAGTGGAATCGTGCCCCATCTCTATATGAAGAAGAGGACTGTCCGCACCCTCGGGCAGCCAGCCTTCCAGGTTCCCCACAAGGTCGGGATCATCGGCAAATACTCCGGTGCCGCCTACCCTGAAACTGTAACTGCAGCCGGTCACCGCTTCCGCTGCGCTGTCCGCGGCGGTGAAGGCGGAGACATGGGCGGCGGGTCCATCTTCCGGAAGGGATGAAGGCTCGCCCTCTCCGCCGCAGGAGACAAGGATGAACAATGACATCGTAAGGATAATAGCGGCTGAACTCTTCATAATGAACTCCCTTTCAGCTTATCGATTCTTGTCGCCATGCTCGAGTGTTCCCTGATACGGCGGGCCGCTAGGACCCGCCGGGGTACCTCCAGTACCCGGAGAAGTCATCTTCATAACCCGCGGGGAAGAACTCGCCGGTTTCCGGTACCTGGACGTATTCTCCTGTGTACTCGCGGCGGCGAATCATCTCCAGAGCTTCCAGCAGCCTGTCCACGTCATCATGGCTGCTGTAGCAGCCGAAGCTCATCCTCACCATGCCCGGCATGCAGGATTTGTCCCCGCTGAGGAACTGCTCCCTCCATCTGTTTATCTCCGGCTCCGTCAGCTGCAGCAGTTCCACCACGTATGGATGGGCGCAGAAACAGCCGTTCCTCACTCCTACCCCGCACTCGAATCCGGCCACCGCGGCCAGCAGGGCGTGATCTGCGCCCTCGAGGTTGAAGGGTATGACCCCCACCTTCTCGATTGCCCTTGAGGGATCCCTTTCGCCGTAGACCCTCACGTCTTCCATCTTTCCCAGTTTTTTCAGGGCGTACTCGGTCAGCTCCCTCTCGTGCTCGGCCACCTTGTCCATGCCCTCCTCCATGAGAGCCTCCGCCGCGGCGGCCATGGCCACCGCCCCCATGACGTTGGGGCTTCCAGCCTCGTCCCGGTCCGGCATTCCTGCCCAGAAGACCTCGTCCGGAGTCACAACGTGCACCGTCCCGCCTCCGCAGTAATCCGGCGCTCCCTCCAGGAAGCCCTTCCTGGGTCCTACAAGGGCGCCGGTGCCGTAGGGGGCGTACATCTTGTGGCCCGCAAGTGCCAGATAATCTATGTGATCCGCCGCGCTGTCCGGTTTCATGTCTATCTTCCTGTGAGGAGCCAGCTGCGCGGCGTCCACCAGTATCCTGGCGCCTGCGGCGTGGGCCTTCTCCGCCATGCGGTGCACCGGCTGAATGTAACCGGTGACGTTGGAGGCTCCCGTAACCGCCACCAGGGCTATCCTGCCGGCGTATTCACGAAGTATCCGGTCGTAATGGTGCTCGTCCAGCCTTCCGTCCGGTTCTATCCTCACGCGCAGGGTCCTGAAATGGTCCCGCCATGGAAGGTCGTTGGAATGATGCTCCATACCGGTGGTGACCACGAATGAGTCCTCGGGTGCGGAAAGCCTGTGGGAAAGCTTGTTTATAGCCTCCGTGGCGTTCTTCACGAAGATGACCGTGTTGGCGCTCAGGTCGGCCCCCACGAATCTGGCTATAATTTCGTGGGCCCTGTCGTAGGCGTCGGTGCAGAGCCTGGACTTGAAACCGGTACCACGGTGAACGCTGGAATAGAAGGGAGCGAGTTCGGTTATCGCCTTGAGGACCGATTTCATGGGAGGGGTGCTGGCTGCGTTGTCCAGGTTGACGTAACGGACCCTGGACCCATCAAGGAGGGGAACCATTGCGTCGATACCGTGTATGCATTCTCGCATCTTCATCTCCGGTTCCTTTTCTGTTCCGTTATGCTCCTTGGAACATAACGGTTATGAATGAACCCATCCCCGCCGGGTTTCATTCGGAGACATCGATTCCATATATCGTCCGGTCGTCGTCACAGCTGACCCACAGGATGCCCGAATTGTCCATTGCCACTCCGGAGGCGGAACTCACCAGGTCCCTGCCGACACCGGCCACAACCGTTCCGGCCGTATCGTAGCACTTGAGGCTGCAGTCGCCTTTCTCATCGGCTGCCCATATGAGGCCTCGAGGGTCCCTGGCTATGTCCAGTGTCCCGCTTCCCCTCTCGAAGGGAATCGCGGCGGTCCTTCCGTATATGCCGGGTAGAGAATAGCGATAGGTCCTGCTCTGTGACCTGGACGCCAGATAGAGGTAATCTCCATGCGCCGCGAGTCCCGTCACCGACGAGACCGGGTTTCCTCAACCGCCGCACATGCTCTGAGAACCCAGATACTCCCCGGAGGGAGTGAACCGGTACACATAACCGTTCCTTCCCCCGTCCCACGCGCCCAGGAGAACCATGTTGTGTTCCGAGCTGTAGGCGAGGCCGAAGGATCCGTAGGATGAGGGTATCCCCGTCGGGAAGGAATGCAGCACGTCGCCGGATACCGGATCAAGCCTGAACATGGTTTCCGTGGCCGCGTCCACAGCCCAGAGGGAACCGCCTCCCCATGCCAGCCCGGTTACATTCTCCCCCGGTGACGGGAGGGTATCGGTGAGCACCCCCGCACGGACACAGTCCTCGCTCAGGGCAGCCGATTCCCCGGAACAGCCGAGGAGAAGAGCCAGTGCTGCGCAGCAGATAATTCCTAGTGCTCTCATAGTTTTTTTCTCCCTGTCTGCAGCCTTTCCATGTGTGCGGCGGAAAGTAATCGGAAATTCAGGTGATACGGTTGAGAACGGCTGTGCATAATGTATATTAGCAGCTGCTGAACGTAAATACTATCCATCCATCAAACATACCGGGGAGGCGTATGGACCTCGAGCACCTGATCGGCCTGGAGCGAACCGTTGAAACGGTTGTGGACCCTTCGTCCACGGCCTCCGCCGTGGGGTCGGGAGGAGTGGATGTACTGGCCACCCCCTCCATGATACTGCTATTCGAACAGGCGGCCAGGGACGCGGTCCAGCCCGCCCTGCCGGAGGGATATACAACGGTGGGCACCGCCGTGAACGTGCAGCACCTGTCCGCCACACCTGTGGGCGGGAAGGTCACCGTCCGGGCGGTGGTGGAGAAAGTGGACGGAAGGCGGATTCACTTCCGGGTCACCGCCGTCGACCGGCACGGCACAGCGGGTAGGGGCACTCACGAGAGGTTCGCGGTGAACCTGAAGAAGTTCATGGAAAAACTGTCCAGCAGGAACTCAGACTGAATAGGAATTTGAATGGCTGATAAACTCAGAAAAAGAGCCGACGTACCCGAAGAGGCCAGGTGGAGCGTCGAGGATATCTACGATTCACCGGAGGAGTGGGAGAAGGATTTCCAGCGCACCGCCTCGTTCCCACGGGAGATCCGTGAATGGTCAGGCAGACTGGAGGAATCCCCCGGGACCCTCAGAGGAGCTCTTGAAAAACTCCTCGAATGTCACCGTCTGCTGGAAAGGCTGCAGACCTACGCCGGCATGAAGAGAGACGAGGACCTTTCCAATTCTCTTTTCAGCGGCATGGCGTCCAGAATAATGAGCAGGATAGTGGAGTTCAACACCGCCGCCGCGTTCTTCACTCCGGAGCTGCTCTCGATTCCGAAGGATACAATCAGCTCATGGATGGAATCCGATGAGCTGAAGCCTTACGCCACCTGGCTGGAGAACATCCTTCGCTACCGTCCCCATACACTCTCCGAAAAGGAGGAGGAACTGCTGGCCGGCGCGGGGGAGATAATCAGCGGTTTCCACCTTGCCTTCGGCAAGCTGAGCAACGTGGACATGCCCGCCCGGATGACCTCCATCGAGGATGAGAAAGGTGACCGGGTGCAGCTCACAAACGGAAATTTCATCGCTCTGCTGCAGAAGGAGGACAGAAGGGTCAGGAAGGAAGCCTTCGAGGGGTTTTACCGCGAGGTAGAGGGAAACGTCTCCACCAAGTCCGCCCTACTTGAGGGGCAGGTGAGATCCAGCATCTTCATGGCCAGGGCGAAGAAGTTCGATTCGGCCCTGGAGGCCTCTCTCTTCAACGACCGGGTGGAGCCTTCCGTATACGATTCCCTGATCGATTCGGTGCATGACAATCTCCCCGTGGTCCACAGGTACTACCGGCTTCGCAAACGGGTCCTGGGCCTGAAGCGGGCTCACATGTACGACGTGTACGTTCCCATCGTGCGGGAGGCCCGGGGAGAGTACAGCTGGGATGACGCGGTGGAGCTCACCCTGTCAGCCACGGCCGCGCTGGGGTCGGACTACACCGATGCCCTGGCCGACGGCTTCAGCAGAAGATGGGTGGACAGGTACGAGAACGTGGGAAAGAGGTCCGGGGCCTATTCCGGCGGATGCTACGATACGCACCCCTACATCCTCCACAACTTCAACGGGACCCTCTCGAGCGTTTTCACCCTGGCCCACGAGGCGGGTCATTCAATGCACAGCTTCCTCTCCCGGACGAACCAGCCTTACCACACGTCGGAATACAGGATACTGGTGGCGGAGGTGGCCTCCACCACCAACGAAATGCTTCTGATAGACCTGCTGCTGGACAGGCTGGAGGATGAGAAGGCAAGGGCGTACCTGCTCGACCATCTTCTGGGCAAGTTCAGGTCCACCATCGTAAGACAGACCATGTTCGCCGAGTTCGAGAAGCTGATACACGACCATGTGGCCGTCGAAATTTAGAGCCAACTCATACCAGAATGGAAGAGAAAGGGAATCCGTTTAAATTGCATTTAAGGGAATGCTACCGGTTTTTAAAAATTTCAACTTTAACAGTTGTTATTTTTCTTATTACAGGCCATGCTTTTGCTGAAAGCAATGAAGGAAGTGAAACGGTAAAGAAAAAGAAATTTGATGCAGGAAAAGTGATCATAGATCATATTCTTGATGCCTATGAATGGCATATTGCTGATTATGGAGATACCCACATAAGTATTCCGCTTCCTGTAATCTTATTTTATGAAGGTGAAGGATATTTCTTTTTATCCAGTAAATTCCATCATGGTAAAGATGCTTACAAGGGTTTCAGGATTGCCTCCGATGGTTCAAAGAAGGGCCGAATTATCAGGGTGCTGGATGATGGAGTTACGCCTGATCCGGATGCAGCATTTGTTCTGGACCTTTCTATCACCAAAAATGTTTTTTCCATTTTTATAAGTGGAGTTTTACTTTGCTGGTTGCTGATCTCCGTTGCGCGATCTTATACGCATTGCG
>JAWOBF010000010.1:0-9558 GCA_046498225.1 Candidatus Aegiribacteria sp. | reverse complement strand
CCGGACAAGATCTACCCCGGGCAGGTGCTGCGCATACCCTGACTGTTATTCAAGGGACGGAGGGATTTAATTTTCTGAAGCACAATAAAATGATGATATCTGATTCTAGCTTTAAATAAACTTAAAGTAGATTTGAAGATTCTTTATACGGAGATATTTGATTGTACTAATTATTTATCTTCAACGAATAAAATCCCTCCGTCCCCTAGCTACCAATTGCAGTCTCTTCTCCTGAATCACTCTATTCAATCAACAGACCAACCGCGGTTATACCGGTCCATATCCTTTGACTTTTCTGTTATAATCCTTCCGCGACATTCAAGGGAGGAAGATGGCTGAAGGTTTGGAAGTTTTCGAAGAAGTTCTCAGCAGGATACCCCGAGGCCCGGCACTGGATGTGGCCACGGGTCGGGGAAGCTTCGCCGGAGCCCTGAAATCCTGCTCGAACGACTGTACCTGCATAGTCGCTGTGGATTCATCCGTAAAACCACTGAAAATGATACTGAACGATCCCGCCCTCGAGGATGTAACACCGTTAGCAATGGACGCGGGCACGCTGGCTTTCCTCGACGGCAGCTTCAGTACCGCTGTTATCTCAAATTCCCTCCACCACATGGAAGCTCCTCTGGGGGTCCTGCGGGAGATGTTCCGTGTTCTCATCCCTGGAGGAATGCTGATTGTAAGGGAGATGTTCTCAGACGGCTGTCAGACCCCTGCCCAGAAAACCCATACCCTCATGCACAACTGGTGGGGAAGGGTCGATACATCCAGGGGCTTGATCCACGGGCCGGTTCTCACCGCGAAGGAGCTGAAGGAACTCGTACAAACTTCAGGCGCGGAAGATATCAGCTTCAGAGAGGTTGAAGACCTGACAGGGAACCCCTTCGACGACAAGGTCGCACGTCGGATCGAACAGGCTTACGACGCTTACATGGAAAGAGCTGACACCTCCGGACTCAGGCAGGAGGGCAGGATCGCGATGGATCATTTCAAAAAGCATGGCTTCGCAGGGGCGCGGGCTCTGTTTGCCTACGGTTTCAAGCCTGTTTCCTCCGGTTAGAGAGAGAGGATGAGTTCGAATAATGTGTTTCTACAGTGCAGAGTGTTTTTACTCATCCCGAGGGTCAGTTTCGAACGGGTGACAGTATGCAAAGGGTTTTCTGCTGCATTTTCGGCTAACGGTTTTCCTGACGCTTTGACCGATCGTATACGTCCCTATATAATGTAATCCGGAACATGAACTGAGAACTCCGGGTCCTAGAGCGATATCGCTGAGCAGACCTCGAAAAGTGCAATAACGACAGAATTCTATTACTCGAACGGCTATCTCCCACAAGACCTCCCTGCCTGTGCAGGAGTGAAAGGACTCACTGGTCGTGACCGCGCAGATCCATGACAAACTGACTCTAGACGGCAGGGATTTCGATCTCGTAGCGCTTGAGGGGGACGATCTCCCTTCTCCTATGGACTTCGGTATGTACCCCCGGCCGCTGAACACCGCCTGCTGGAGAGGCTACCACTGCGCCTTCCTCGTTGATGCTGCCGGATACCTGGTGCTGGACAAGATGACCGTGGGGAGCTGCAGGGAGGGCTATCTCCCGGTGAACGGTGTCCTGCCACCGGAAGAGACCGGGATATATGATAGCATTGGAATCCGCACAACCTTCACAGGGAAACTTCAGGTGGGAGGGGAGTTCCTGCCGGAGCGGTACATACACATGGGGTTTCATCCGGCTTCCGCCTACCAGGTTATCCTCCAGCTGACCCTGGAGGAGGGCAGGGTGATTTCCGTGGAGGACCTCTCGGAGAGGAACGAGGCGCACAGAGATGATGACCGGCGAACCCGGGGAGATCTGATGGACTGGATCCGGGATCGGTTCGCCCTGGACCTTCGTTCCAAAGGTGTTCCTGACGAGGAGTAGAAAGGGGACGGAGGGTTTTAATTTTAAGAAGACCAATAATTCGGTGATATCTGATTGTAGCTTTGAATAAACTTAAAGTAGATTTGAATAATTTCAATTAGAAGATATGTGATTGTACTAATTATTTTACTTTAGCGAATAAAAACCCTCCGTCCCTTTTATTGGTTTTCGGTTTTGATGGTGCCCCAAGTGGTTCCCTGTAGGGTCAGCGGCATTATTTCGATTTCCGCGGTTGTCATGAATTCGTGTTGTGTGCTGAAATCGTCCGCGCCATCCGGACCTCGGGCGAGGATGATCGAGTATGTGTTTCCAGGGCTCAGCGGCTTGTCGTACTCGTCACCGGAATCCAGCGGTATGACGAATTGGATATGTGTGCTGTCGGCTTCCTCCCACCCTCCCATGGTAGTCACGTCACTGGTTCCGCCCAGCAGACTGTCGGCCCTGTGGGATGTTGTCTGCCAGCCCCAGTCGTCGCGTATGTATGTGTCATCATTCTGGACGTAACCGATTATTATGTTGGCTTCGAACATCATCATGGAAGGGTCGAATCCCACAGCGACCCAGCCTGTCGTGGGTCCGGTGAGCTCCACTCCAAGGCTGTCGCCGGCCTGGGTCTGCCAGCTGAGTATGAAACCGTCAACCTCAATGGTTTCCCAACCCATGGCAGCGCCAGCCAGAATAACCGTGAACAAAAGGACCTTCGTCATCATAAACCTGCCTTTCAGATTCGTTCACCTCAACAATTCATACTACATATGTCGTTGATGAGGTAGCGTTTCCTGATTCCGCAAGAGAACTGATTGCAAATACTCATTGATGAATAGAATGCTGTTCAGATGAAACGGCTTATCTCATACGGTCAGCACCATCAAAAAGCCAGATTTCAGGTCAAGGTTGTGTTCCCTGCCTACTTTCAGCTGTGTGATCGTAATAGCGTGTTGTGGGGTAAGCCAGGTCTATATCGTCATGCTCGGCGAAGGAATCCAGGATGCTTTCCCATACTTCCTGCACAGAACCTCTCCGCTTCCTTGGCTCGACGGGAAAGCGGGCAGTGAGGAGGACACCGCTGCTCTCCACACTGGTGTAGACTATTGGAGTGGAGACACCTCTGTATATCAGATACCTTCCCGCTTCGTTGCTCCTAACTCTGGTTATCTCACTCGCGTCGACTATCAGTCCGGACAGAATGTCTTCTATCAGAACTTTTGCCTTGCGCCAGTCGCTCTCGAAAGTGATGAGCACAGGCACTTCCTCCCAGATATGGTCCGTACCGGAGGTGTAGTTGGCCACATGCTCGGAGAAGAGTTTCCCGTTGGGCATATGTACTATCCTGCCGGTGCTCTGGTCCGCTGCCACCCAGTTGCCCACCTCCATCAGGGAGAAGCCCAAGACCCTGATGTCCACAACGTCACCCCGTACTCCCGCCAGCTCGATCCTGTCTCCGAGTACGAATGGCCGGCGCATGATTATATAGAACCAGCCGGCGATGTTGGCTATAATTTCACGCAGGGCGATGGCGATACCCGCAGAGGCAAGACCGAGGAAGGTAGCAAGACCCGAAAAACTTCGGAACCAGATCCTGGCCAGGAGGAGCAGGCCGATGGCCACAGCCAGGTAGGTGGAGAGTCGCTGCCACAGGAAGAGGCTCTTCGGTTCCCTGATCTTTCTGGAATGGGCCCTGACGAATAGTCTTCGGATCACCCAGAGACCGGCTATCACCAGAATGGTGAACAGAATCTTCGTCTGCAGGTTCTGTTCGAGTCCTGTTACATTCTCGATAAAGATGACAACGTCATCAAACAAGGATCCGGTTTCCTATTCTACTGTTGTATTGCTTGGGTTTCAGTGTTCAACGAAAGAACAATACAGTGCTGGAATGCTTCCGGTCAACTACGCAGCGATCAGCCTCAGCCCTTGCAATCTGAGTCCTCGAGAAAGGGGACGGAGGGTTTTTATTCGAAACAAACAAATAATTGGTATAATCAGATGTATCCGATTAAAGAAAATTGAATTCAATTTTAAGTTTATTCAAAGCTACAATAAGATATCAACGAATTATTGGTCCTCCGAAAAATAAAACCCTCCGTCCCCTTTTGTGGGTTGTTTTGAAGCGGTATAGATGAACTCGTTTTTCATCAGGGCCAGACGGTCTCGAAGGCCGGGGTCCAGGTCTTCCGCGTAGTTCAGTTCCCTCACCGTCCAGGAACCGCTCCTAAGCCGTTGAATGAAATCTCTTCCGTAGATGCGCACGTGATCCGACTGACCGAATGTTTTCAGCCTCTTCTCGGGGTCGGTGATCGAAGGGTCTTCGAAGGTTTCTGCCCGGCTGCGGTCCATTGGCACCATGACAACCGCCCATCCCCCGGGCCGGAGTACTCGACTGAGCTCCCTAATAGCGGTACTGTCATCCATCACATGTTCCAGTACGTGATTGCAGATCAGAGCATCGAACGAATCGTTCTCGAAGGGAAGAGAGGTGATGTCCAGCCTTGCCGAAACCCTGGCCATTGAAAGATCCGCGGTGACATATTCGATATTGCGATACTTTCTGAATCGATCCGCCAGAAAGGATTCCGGGGCGAAATGAAGGAGTCTCGTCTCAGACGAAAAAATGTCCGTCTCGCGCTCCAGGAAGGTAAGCAGAAGCCTGTGCCTGCTCTGTGACCGGCATGCGGGACAGACCATGTTATCGTCGAGAGGGTCGGATGGATCCCACGGGATCATCTTTCTGAAGCGTCCCCCGCAGCAGGGACACTCATAATTCGAACCCGCGTATACCCGCCCCCTGAGTTTGCCGACCGTGCTGCGGAGATGATCCCGTGCTTCTGCCGGCAGGAGCTTCACTATCGAACCCAGGACCTTTCTTCTCATCAGGTTTCTCCGTCAGCTTTGTGAGCCATATCCAAAGAAGCAACGATGAAGCGCTGTTCATTCGGGATCCCGGACCGCTGCATTTTCTAATGACAGAGCATATAGTGGGGAGCATCCCCGGTCAAACATCAGCGCTGAACCGCAGGGAGGGAGCTGTTCCGATTGCCTTAACCGATGTTTTTTGTTATGCGATATATCTGATACGTAAACGAATTTCCGCAGGGAACAGGGGAGATGGAAGATGAAAATCGACAGCAGGCGAGATGCGCTGATAGTTACGGACGTGCAGTACGATTTTCTGCCCGGCGGGGCGCTGGGGGTGGATGATGGCAACAGGGTAATACCGGTGATAAACAGGCTGATACCTGCGTTCCAGCACATCGTGTTCAGCCGGGACTGGCACCCCGGGGAGCACTGCAGTTTCAGCGACGACCCGGAGTTCGTGGACAGGTCCTGGCCCCCGCACTGTGTTCGGGGAACCCGTGGGGCGGAGTTCCACCGTGACCTGCAAATACCCGAACGGGCCATGGTGGTAAGCAAGGCCACTGAGGAGGACAGGGAGGCTTACAGCTGCTTTCAGGGTACCGGTCTGGCTGAAAAGCTTTTAGAGCGCGGGGTGGAACGTGTGTTCGTCACCGGTCTGGCTACCGACTACTGCGTCAGGTGGACAGCGGAGGATGCTATCAGGAAGGGTTTCGACGTTGTAGTAGTCTCCGACGCGGTAGCGGGCATCGATGTACCGAAGGGAAACGTGGCCGCGGCAGTAGCCGAACTGAAGAAACAGGGCGCTGAATTCATATCATCAGCGGAGATCGATGTGTCAGAAGCCGGGGAGCGGTCCTGATGCACGGGAACCGTTTTTCCATGCGCTCAGGTCCGGAGTCCGGCTGGGTGGAGCGCCGGGGGCTGGCACTGCTCACCGACCTTTACGAACTGACAATGACAGGCGGCTACCACAGCCGGGGAATGGAGGAGCGGCCTGCCTGCTTCGAATACTTTTTTAGAAGCCTGCCGCTCCACACCGGCTACGCTGTCTTCGCGGGCCTGGAACCTTTCCTCGACGCGGCGGGTGCGCTGAGCTTCAGCCGGAGCGACCTGGAGTATCTGTCAGAGCTGGAGAAATTCGACACATCCTTCCTGGACTATCTGAGCGACTGGAGGCCTCGAGTGAGCATTCAAGCGCCTCCTGAGGGCACCCTTGTCTTTCCCTACCAGCCTGTAGTCCGGGTTACGGGGCCCCTGCTGGACGCGCAACTGCTGGAGACCCTGCTGCTGAACATGCTCAACTATCCCACTCTGGTGGCCACCAAGGCCGCGCGTATTCGCCAGGCCGCGGAAGGGGAGCCGGTGATAGAGTTCGGGCTGCGGCGGGCCCAGGGGCCCGATGGGGGGCTGTCAGGAGCCAGGGCCGCGTACATAGGTGGCTGTGCCGGCAGTTCCAACGTCCTGGCGGGAAAGCATTACGGTGTGCCGGTGTCCGGTACCATGGCCCACAGCTGGGTGATGAGCTTCCCGTCCGAGCTGGAATCATTCCGGGCTTATGTGAAAACTTATCCCGAAGATCCCATACTGCTTGTGGACACCTACGATACCCTGGAGAGTGGAGTGCCCAACGCCATTCGGGTGTTCGGGGAGATGCGGGACGAAGGGAACGAACAGCGGGTTGCGATAAGGCTTGATTCGGGTGACCTGGCAAAGCTCTCCAAAGCGGCATGGGACCTGATTCGGGAAGCCGGCTTTCAGGATCCCCTTATAGTGGCCTCCAACGAGCTGGAGGAGGATCTCATCGCCGACCTCAAGCGTCAGGGCGCCAGGATCAACGCCTGGGGAGTCGGGACCAATCTCATCACCTGCCGGGATCATCCGGCTCTCTCCGGCGTGTACAAGCTCACCGCCGTAGAGGACGAAGGGGAATGGCAGCCCAGGCTCAAGGTAACCTCCAACCCCGCAAAGACCACCGACCCGGGGGTGAAGACGGTATGGCGCTGCTTCGATGGCGAAGGACATCCGCTGGGGGATGTGCTGGCGCTGGAGGACGAGGAACTGCCGGAGAAAGGAAGGATCACCGGCATGGAGCGGGAGAGCATGACCCGCCGGTACCTGCTGGATAACGTGGAATCCCGGGTACCGCTGCTGCGACAGGTGATGAAGGAAGGAAGGCGTACGAATGAAAACGAGTCCCTGGAGGATATACGCCACCGGGCGCAGAGCCAGGTCGGGAGGCTTTTCGAGGAATTCAGGAGGCTGCGGAATCCGGAGATATACAGGGTGGTGCTTTCACCCCGGCTTGCGGAACTGAAGAGAGGCATGATCGCCCGGGAAATGGGCCTGAACAGCCGGTATTCGGGGGAAGGAGCAGACTGATGCTGAAATATGAAGCCGGGGGAATAGAGCTGGAATGCGTAAGAGGCAATATCACGTCACAGAAGGACATGGATGCCGTAGTGAACGCCGCCAACGCCCAGCTGCTCACAGGCGGAGGCGTGGCCGGAGCAATTCACCGGGCGGCGGGCCCGGAGCTGGAGGAGGAGTGCAGCGAACTGGCTCCCATAAGCCCGGGAGAAGCGGTTATGACCGGGGGCCACCGTCTTCCCAACCGGAATGTGATTCACTGCCTGGGGCCCGTATACGGAAAAGACGAACCTGCGGACCGGCTGCTTGCCGACTGCTACCGCAACGCGCTGCGTCTGGCCGATGAAGGCGGCCTCAAGTCGATCGCCTTTCCCGCCATCTCCACTGGAGCCTTCGGGTATCCACAGGAGCCTGCCGCAAGTATTGCCCTGGAGACCGTGCTGGAAACTCTTCCCGGCCTCTCTTCGGTTCGTCTGGTTCGCTTCGTGCTGTTCAGCGGAGAGCAGTTCCAGCTATATCGGCGCCTGCTGGAAGAGCTGGCGGGTAAACCCTGATGACCTGAACAGGTATTGATTGCCGAAACTACGGTGTTTTTTTTAAGATACATTCCTGGCATAAAGCTGGATCACAGCCCTATGCCCACTCCGAAAGATCCTATCCAACCGTCCTCACCTTCACCCGCCGCGTGACGGTACAAACCGGCTGTAGCCACCACTGTTCTGATCCCGATCCTGAACTCTCCGCCGAAATAGGTCTGACCGCTTTCAACTCCCCCCCAGGGATCGAACCATGTTTGAAGAAGGGCGCCTGTGATATCAACGGAGGTAACAGGCAGAAACAGCAGGCTGAAGGTGGATCTGAACCCAAGGTGAAGCTTCCCCCCGGATATTCCCGGTTCGATCCTGGCCAGCAAACCCGCTGATGGTCCCAGCAGGGAACCATCAGCGCTGAAGGCTCCCAGCGACAGGCTCAACCTCTGTGGAGTGGTTACCTGAATACTGCCGGTGGGAGAAATGCCTTCGGCAGCTGCAGGCAGAAGTGTCAGGACGAGAGCAAAAGCCTTGAGAGTCTGAATTATCATTCCCTTCAGTAACGATGATCAGGCGAGACAGGGAGATCGCGCAGCTGAGATTCAATCCGGGACGCTTCCGCTTCTGACATCGGGCATGCCGACCGGTTCAGATGCAATGGAGACTTCGCAGTTCAGAGGCAGGCCATTCATCCCTTCAGGAAAAGGGAACAATAGTGGAACACATTAGTTATCGGATTTGACCCTATTCAGTATCTTCAGCGGCTGCTTCGTCTTCCATCATCTCGGCCGCGGAACCTCTGGTGCAGTAGTAACCCCATTCGAGGCCCAATTCCTCTGTCACCGGGCACTCAGGGCAGATGCAGCCCGCTTCAACGACTATACACTCACTGGTGCCTGTAGCGCAGTAGCCGCCCTCGCCTTTCTCAGCTGCTTCAGGGATCCAGCTGGGACACTGCGGGCATATGCAGTTCTCCATCACATACGCCATCTTCTCTTCATCGGTCATAGCGGGTTCAGTATCGTCCTCGCTCGTATCAGTTACCTCAGGTTCTACAGCGGCTTCATCGGCTTCGGGTTCCGCCTGGGGCGTTTCCTCACCGCAGGCCATGAACATGGCCAGTGCAGCGATGATCAACGCGACGAGAATTTTACGAAGATCCATTGTCACCCTCCTTCTTCAGTGGCGAATTCAAATCGCCTTTTTCATTATTCATAACAAAGCATAAGAGAATAGCACTGCAGGGTAAAGTAATGCGCACTCACAATTCCAAGGTTGACTTCCGCGCCGCATGGAAAGAGTTTATTCCGAGTTACCGGTGTTCAACGCATTTCAAAGAGAATGTGAACACTCCGCAGTTGATTTGAATGATCTGATATATGCGAGACCGATTTGGACCGAAGGGAACTGCTAATGGAAAAACTGATATGCCAGCAATGCCAGAAGGTTCACATGGTGGAAGATGGCCTGAAGAGCTGTCCCGTCTGCGGGAGCCACAGAACCTACGACTTCAGGAACAGCGACGATTTTCTCGAGAGAGAGGTTCCGAAGGTAAGAAAGGAGAGGGAAGAGGCCGGTCTGGACCGGCTTACCGGACGGCTGAGGTGCGCAGTGATAAACGTGGAACCCTTCAATCTTCAGCCCGCGGTCTCAGAGCTTCTCGGCCGAACCGGGTTTGATATCTCGGATGCCTTTGAGGACCCCAGGTTTAGAACCGTTGTTCTCTCCGCCGAGAACTCGGCGGACCTGCTTGTCCGCTGCCGTCTCGAAAGCATTAATCCTTTCATCTCCGTTCCGGGTGGACCCAAATCGAGAAAACTCCCTAACACAAGGCTCGAGTCTTTCTTCTTTGATACACCGGATATCGAACGTTACATGGAAAT
>JAWOBF010000117.1:0-3496 GCA_046498225.1 Candidatus Aegiribacteria sp. | reverse complement strand
CGATTGTAGACCCTGCTCCTTCTGTGCAGCCGCTTGTCGTACATCTTCCAAAGCGCCTGTATCTTCTTGTTGTCCTCAAGTTCATGGTTGCTCTCGGCGTATTCCATTCCCCTGGAAAGGGCGGACCTGCCCATCTCGTACCCCATGAGAGCGTCGATGCCCTTGCCCTGATACCCGGGTCTTATGCCGGCCAGGTAGAAATCCAGCACGCGGCTTTTCTTCATCTCCCTGAGTATGTGGATGAAACCGAAGGGGAACAGCCTTCCACGGGCCTTCTGGAAAGCCCGTGACAGGTTGGGCATGGCGATAATGAAGCCGACCATCCTGTCACCGTCCACCGCCAGCTTGATGAACTCCGGGTCCACCTGACCCAGGTAGGACTTGATGTAGTAATCTATCTCCCGCTCATCAAGCGTGGTGGTTCCGTACAGGTCCCTGTAGGATTCGTTCAGCACCTCGAAGAGCTGGTGCCCCCATTTCCTTGACAGTACCCTGGTGGATTTTTCGCTGAATACCCTGACACTGCTTCTCTGGCTGATGAGCTTCACCAGCCTCTGCATCTTCTCCGGTATCTCCTCGGGGACCTTTATCCTGTACTCGACGTAGTCCACTTCCTTGGCGTAACCGCGGGAGGTCATAAAATCGTTGTACCAGGGTGGATTGTAGCTGCCCGCAATTGTGGGAAGCTCCTCGAAGCCCTCCACCAGGAAACCGGTCATGTCATTGTCGGTGAAACCCATGGGTCCGGATAGTTCCGTCATGCCTCTGTCCGCGAGCCAATTCTCCGCCGCGTCCATCAGCATTCCCGCCGCCTCCCTGTCCTCGATGCACTCGAACCAGCCGAACCTGCCGCACTGTCTCCCGGTCTTCTCCAGGTATCTTCGGTTCACCAGCGCGGCCACCCTGCCGACCGTCCGGCCGTCCCGTTGTAGCAGGAAGAAACGGGAATCGCAGTATCTGTACGCCGGATTCCTGTCCGGGTCGAACTGTGCCCGTTCATGGGAGATGAGCGGGGGGACCCAGAGGGGGTCATCACTGTAGAGGCTGAAGGGGAATTTTATGAACCGGTCCATGTCCCGTCTGGAACGGACCGGTATAACATTGGCAGACATAAGTGGCTCCTTCTCCGTTGATCCGCAGGAGAGAATCTAATTCCGCAGGGCTTCCGGTCAACCAGCCGTTCCGGCCGGTCAGGACTCTGCACGTCAGGCGTCGCCTTCGATGAACCAGTGCGGCACCGGCCTCCCTGTCCAGGAAGCGAAGCCGGATTTCTCTTTCACGTAGAACTTTCTGTATGCGGCCACAGCGTCACCAGGCACCCGGTATTCCTCCGGCATGGCCTGGACGAACTCCGTCAGCCCAAGGTCCTGAATGGGAGGGGCCGGCAATGCTGCCGCCACCACCGCCGAGGCGTGGTCCCTCTCCCTTCCGTAGCGGAACCTGTACTCGTCGTTCAGTGCGAGGGCCAGGTCCCGAAGCCAGATCCAGTTGGAGAGCGACCTTCCCGCCCAAAGGGTGCAGGGGTGATGCGGATGGGTCGGCCTGTAGGGCGCCGCGATGCCGTTTTGGTGAAGCACGGTACACAGCATCTGCGTACTCTCCAGTACCATCTTGACCACATGGCGGTCGGAATGGTAGCGGGCGCAGTTCATCGTATCGGTGTCCAGTATGAAAATATTCATGAAACATTCATCCCATGGAAGATGATTAGCAAATACCCTTCACCCATCCATTATAATAGGAATGGTCGAAATTTTAGTGGAAGATCCTGACAGTGCCGCAGCAAAGGAAAGGCCGTATGAGCAGGAGTGAGCTTGAACAGGTTCTGGAGGTGGTCTACAAAGCCATACTCAGGGAGACGGCATCCTTCAATTACTACTACCGCGCCGGCAGTGACCATTCGCTTCCCGAAGGTGTCCGGGGCCTTCTGGCCAAACTGGCGGAGGAGGAACGCGGCCACCGGAAGATTCTCATAAGCGAGTATACTGCGATTCAGAAGGGCTGGGGCGGAACCGGTCCGGGGGACCGGGGAAAGGGCTCGGTTTCCTACCGGATCCCTCAAAAACTGGATTTCCTTCCCCTGACGGCACCCGAATGCATGGATTTCAGTGCGGTCTCCCTTCCGGCCAGGCTGGTGGGAGGGGACTATATCCTCACCAGGGTAGTGGGCGGCCCCGGAGGGGATGAGATCGGCATGTTCATGACCCTCTACGACGCCATGGGTCATTCCCTGGAGACCACCGGCATAAACTCCGCCGCCGCCGGGATACTGGGGGAATACCTTGACACTACAGCTTCGGAGGATGTGGAGAGGGAGATACTTTCCCCCTCCAGGGCGGTGACTCACCTGAACGGCGAGTTCAGCGGCAGCTTTCAGGGAACCGGCGTGTTCCTCACCCTTTTCTCGGGTTACTTCGATGTTCAAAATGGAACCCTGACCTACACCATAGCAGGTCATGAGCCGCCCATGCTGATTAGAAGTGACGGCAAACTCGAGTCTCTGTTCAACACTCAGCTGATAGTAGGCATCGACGACCAGCACAGGTATTCTGAGAGTACGGTCCCCTTCTCTCCCGGTGACACGCTCTGCCTTTTCTCTGACGGAATACTGGAGGCTCAGGACACGGAGGGACGTTTTTACGGCAGACGGAGACTGAAGGACGCGCTTTCAGGCCTGCATGGACGACCGGCAGAAGAGGTGGTTGCAGGAATACTGGATGACCTGAGGGAGTTCTGCGACGGTGAGTCAATGCATGATGAACTGACCCTGGCAGTTGTCGGCTGCCGGAAAGGGAAGAGGTAGAAATGGAAGACCGTCTCAAGGTTCTTTTCCTGTGCACCGGTAATTCCTGCAGGAGCCAGATGGCGGAGGCCTTCTGCCGCAGCCTGAGGGGAGACCTGATAAAGCCTTACTCCGCCGGGGTGGAAAGACACGGCCTGAACTCACGGGCGGTGGAGGTCATGAAGGAGGCGGGCATTGATATCTCCGATGCGCGGAGCAAGACCGTGGACGACCTGGATGAGGACCTCTTCGATTACGTAATCACGATTTGCGACAACGCCCGGGAAACATGTCCCTTCTTTCCCGCCCGCACCGCCGTGGTCCACCGGGGATTCGATGACCCTCCTTCCCTGGAGGATACCGAAGAGGCCGCTGAAGATGTACTGACACCGTACCGGAGAGTCCGCGACGAGATAAGGGAGTTCATCCTGACGCTCCCCGGTTCACTGCCGAAAGCCAGGTAATACTCGCTTCAGCTCAAAAAGGTATTGGAGAGGGGACAAATGATTCATGCACATGCGTATAATCAAGATGGTGAGGGTGTAGGAAGCTCTGCAGATTTTCAATTCAGGTTGCTGAATCGGTAAAATATACAAGGAGAAATTGTGCGTAAATTAAATAATAGCAAACATGTGCAAAACAGTACAAGTGAGACCCTGCATACAGCCAGCCGTTGCAGGCACTATTCAATGTGTAAAGTAGATTTTCTGGGAA
>JAWOBF010000037.1:0-10421 GCA_046498225.1 Candidatus Aegiribacteria sp. | reverse complement strand
GTTCCCTCCCCGGTTCCCATCAGCACCATTCCCAGGGTTTCAGGCCAGCGGCTGACCACAGGAATGGAAGAACTGGACAGGGTGCTCGGAGGAGGAGTTCTCAAGGGTTCCGTGAACCTGATCGGAGGAGAGCCGGGAATAGGGAAGAGCACTCTCATGCTCCAGCTTTCCGCAAGGCTTTCCGACAGCGGGGAGAAGGTGCTCTACGCCACCGGCGAGGAATCGCCGGAACAGGTGGCCGGCAGGGCGGAGAGGACAGGTTCGGTGAGGGACGGTGTCAGCGTGCTGGCCGCCACGGACCTGGACGCCGTGCTGTCCGGACTGGAGAGGTCCGGCTGCTCGCTCCTGGTGGTGGATTCCATTCAGACCCTCTTCTCGGCGGACCTTTCCAGCTCCCCGGGGTCGGTGTCGCAGGTTAGGCACTGCACATCCGAGCTGATAAGGACCTGCAAAGGGAAAGGGATCACCGCCTTCATTGTCGGACACGTGACGAAGGCGGGCTCCCTGGCCGGGCCCAAGGTGCTGGAACATCTGGTGGATTCGGTGGTCTATTTCGAAGGAGAGGGTGACCGGGTCTTCAGGCTCCTGCGGGCGGTGAAGAACCGTTTCGGCTCCACCAACGAGCTGGGAGTGTTCGAGATGACCTCCGAGGGGCTCAAGAGCGTCACCGAGGTTTCCGCGTACTTCCTGCAGAGGGGAAGCGCCGGCCGCAGCGGCACCGTGATAACAGCGGTTATGGAGGGAACCAGGCCCTTCCTCGTGGAGGTCCAGGCACTGACCAGCACCACCAGGTACGGTTATCCCCAGCGAAGCGTCAACGGCATGGACTCCCGAAGGCTCCCGATGCTGCTGGCGGTGCTGGAGAAAAGGTGCGGCATGGACCTGGGCAACCAGGACGTATATGTAAACGTAGCCGGAGGTGCCAGTCTGGCGGACCCGGGAGCCGATCTGGGGGTCTGCCTGGCTGTCGCTTCCAGCAGATTGGAGAAACCGGTTAGAGAAGGTGTCGCCGTCAGCAGCGAGATAGGTCTTGGCGGCGAACTCAGGCCGGTCACACATTTCGACCTCAGGCTCAGGGAAGCCGCGAGCCTGGGATTCTCTGTATTGGCCGGAGCTGCGGCGGACGCTGACAGGTCCGGAAATGGAGCAGAAGGCTATATTAATCTGTTTGATTCAATTGATGGCCTTCTCTCCGAGAAGAAGGAAAAAGGAGGAGATTGGTTATGAAGATTTCGGGCTGGGAAGTACGCGTACTTTTCATTCTTGTTCTCGGCCTGCTGGGGACATTCGCATTCGAGGGATTTTCCCCCTCCCCATGGTACGGACTGACGGGACTGGGAATAGGCATAATGGCCGTTGCCCTTCAGATGGCCTTTGTGAAGGTTCCGGCGGACGAGCTCATATATGCCACGGTGGGAGCCATTCTGGGGCTGGTGGCCGGCATACTGGTCATACTGGCCCTGAGGCTGGCGGGCATTCCCTCACCGGACTCCGGCGTCACCCCGCTGGTTATGGTGCCCTTCGCCTTTGCCTACGTGTTCTCCCACGTAGCGTATACCAAAGGCAAGAAACTGGGCCTGATGGAGGGAGCGGAGGAGACCGAGAGCACCTCCGCCACCCCGGTTCTGGTCGACCTCTCCGCCATGGTGGACGGAAGAGTGGCCGACATGGTGCTGGCGGGACTGATCCGGGGACCGTTCATTCTTTCCTCCTCCTTGAAAAGCCGCCTGGAGGACATGATAGATTCCGATGACATCATCGAGCGGGGCAGGGGCAGAAGAGGCATGGAGACCCTGGAAAGGCTCGAGGAGGCGGCCGGCGATTCCGGAGGTATCCAGCTGAGGGATTTCGGAAAGCAGGAACGGGAACGTTTCCGCATGCTGGAATTCATGCGGAAGGAGAAGGTTTCCCTGCTCAGCAGCGACAAAGAGGTCCTGGACATCGCCATGAAGGAGGGCAACCATGTAATAAACCTCGAGGAGGTTGGACCAGCCGCAAGGCCGGTCATTCTCCCGGGCGAGGTCCTCTCCCTCCGTCTTCTGAGAAAGGGCAGGAACCCCAAGCAGGCGGTGGGCTTCACGGAGGACGGGACGATGATAGTCGTGGAGGATGCCGAAGATATGATAGGAAGTACCGTGGACGTGCAGGCCCACACCACATTCAGGTCCTCAGGCGGCACCATGGTCTTCGCGAGGCTCCACAAGGAGGGAAACGAAAACGGCAGCTGACGGCATGACCATGAGAGAGACCGAATGGGGAGCCGTGGTAGTCGCCGCCGGTTCCGGCAGCAGGTTCGGCTCCCCGGTCCCCAAGCAGTTCCTGAAGCTGGGGGACAGGACCGTGACCGACTGGTCGGTGAGCGCCTTCCTGAGAACGGAGGCGGTTCGGGAAGTTGTGGTAGTGACTCCTCCGGATGAAGAACTGTGGAGACCCTGGTGGCGACCGCCGGCGGGGGTTGCAACGGTACCTGGAGGTTCCAGGCGCCAGGACTCGGTCATGGCCGGTTTGAAAGCCCTGACCTCATGCGGCCGGGTACTTGTTCACGATGCCGCCAGACCGCTGGTATCACCCGAGCTGATTGAAAGGGTGATGCGGGGAGTGGAGGAAGCCGGAGCCGCGGTGCCGGTGATACCGGTCCGGGACACGGTAAAGAGGGTTTCCGCCGAGGGGACGGTCTCAACCACACTCTCCAGGGATGATCTCATGCTCAGCCAGACCCCGCAGGGCTTCGACCTCGACCTGCTCCTGGATGTTCTGGGGCGGACCGGCGACGTCACCGACGAGTGCGCCGCTATGGAGGCTGCGGGAATAAGGGTGCTGGCCGTGAAGGGAGACCCGGTGAACATGAAGCTTACCGACCCGGACGACCTGGCCGTACTCGGGTCGATGGCGGGCGGCACCATGGAGAGCAGGACCGGCATCGGGATCGATTTTCATCCCTTCCGCGCCGGCATACCTCTTGTGCTGGGCGGCTGCAGTATCCCCTCGGACAAGGGTCTCCAGGGCCATTCGGACGGTGACGCGGTGCTTCACGCCATCGCGGACGCTCTTCTCTCGGCTGCCAGAATGGGCGACATTGGGGTTCATTTCCCGCCGGATGACGGTAAATGGAAGAACGCGGACAGTTCCGTCATACTCGAGAAGACCGCCGGAATGCTGAGGGACCGTGGCTGGGAATTGAAGCAGCTGGACGTTACTGTGATAGCCGGCTTTCCGAAAATATCCCCCATCAGGGATGAGATGATATCCCGGGTGGCCCGGATTCTCAAGGTGGGGCTGGGCAGGATATGGATCAAGGGGACCACCACGAACACGCTTGGAGATATCGGGAAAGGCAAAGGGCTGGGATGCATGGCGGTGGCGGTGATCTCCAGGAGAGTCCCTCCGGGGCCGGAGAACTGACGGCCGGTCATGATAGAGAATCTCCTCGAGTATCTTTCCAGTCATCCGCCCGGAAACTGGGCCGGACCCGTTCTGGGTATCATCGCGTTTTCCGAGACCATATTCCCCCCGATACCCGGGGACGTTCTGTTCATAGTCATTTCCGGCTGGGCCTTCTCCGGCGGCCTTTCCGTCTCCATGGCCATTCTCTACGGAACGGTCGGCTGCTTTCTGGCCAGCTGCGTCCTTTTCTTCCTGGGGCACAGTCCCGGAAGGAAGCTGGTGGATAAGCTCCTCAAGCGCAGGGTGGAGCCTGAGAGGATAGACAGGGCGCGGATCCTGGTGGCAAGGCATGGACCGGTCATCCTGGCCGCCAGCAGGTTCATTCCCGGGGTGCGGTCTCTTCTGGTCGTCATTGCCGGTACTTCAGGCATGCGTTTTTCCCTGGCCGTATTCCCGGTAGCCTTCAGCGCCGTGGTATGGTACCTCATACTCTCCGTGGCGGGGTCAGTCTTCGGAAGCAACCTGGAAACTGCGAAGGTCTTCATGAGGCAGTTCGAGATATGGATATGGGTCCTGGCAGGCCTGGGCCTGGCGCTGTTCGCGCTGCTGCGGCTGCTGGCGGGGAGAAAGAGAACGTGAGAATACTGTTCGCCGCCTCCGAAGCCCATCCCTACGCCAGCACCGGAGGGCTGGCCGGGGTTGCCGGCTCCCTTCCGGGGGCTCTGGCGGAAGAAGGTCACAGTGTGAGCCTGGTGATGCCCTTCTATGGAAGCGTGAGAAGGCCGGACGATCTGGTATGGGTGAACCACGGTCTTTCCACTTCGGCCGGCGAGAGTTTCGGACTGGCCCGGACCGTCCATCCCCAGCTGGGCTTCACCGTGTATCTGGTGAGCAGGGACGAGTACTTCGCCAGGGACGGTGTTTACGGGCCGGACCCGGAAAGCGCCTACCCGGACAACTCGGCCAGGTTCTCCTTCTTCTGCAGGGCGGTGGCCGCTCTCTGCCAGGGGCTCCCGGAAATCCCGGACGTTGTTCACTGCCACGACTGGCAGACCGGTCTGGTCCCCGCCTACCTCAGGAACGTCATCAGGCCCGCGGTGGTCTTCACCATACACAACCTCCACTACCAGGGGAACTTTCCCCCGGAAGAGTACGGCTGCACCCGGCTTCCATGGACGCTTTTCAATATGGACGGGCTGGAATTCTACGGTTCGTTCAGCTTCCTCAAGTCCGGAATAGTCTTCGCAGACAGGATTACTACCGTGAGTGACACCTACGCCCTGGAAATACAGAAACCGGAGTACGGGGAGGGTCTTGAAGGTGTGCTGTCCCGGCGGTCGGACCGCCTGTCCGGAATACTCAACGGTATCGACTACTCGGTATGGGACCCCCTGTCGGACCCGGCGCTGGCAGCGGGGTATTCCGCCGATTCCATCTCTCCGAGGCGAAAATCCAGGGAAGAGCTGCTGAAAACAGCCGGGCTGACCGCGGAGGGTCCCGTGGCCGGAATGGTTTCCAGGCTCACCCGCCAGAAGGGGCTCGACCTTCTCCTCCCCGTGATTGGGACAATGGCGGAGGAGGGCATGAGCTTCGTGATACTGGGCACCGGTGAGAGAAGTTACCAGAAGGCGCTCGCAGCTCTTCAGGCCGAGTATCCCGGAAGAGTATCGGCCATATTCGCCTACGATGACCGAATGGCCAGGAAGATATTCGCCGGCGCCGACCTGGTCCTGATGCCCAGCAGGTTCGAGCCCTGCGGACTGGCCCAGATGATTGGAATGCGGTACGGAGCGGTGCCGCTGGTAAGGGAGACCGGCGGCCTGCGGGACACGGTGACCGATGTGGACCGGGGGGGCTGCGGGTTCGTTTTCCATCGCGAAGACCCTGAGGAACTGCTGAAAACGTTGCGCCGGGCGGGGGATTTGTATAATAGGAGGAACAGATGGGCCTGCCTGATCAAGAAGTGCATGAGACGGGACAATTCCTGGAGCAGCAGGGTCGGGTCCTACACGGAGGTTTACCGGAAAGCCATGGCTGATAGAAGGCGGAGATGAAAACGACAGCAGACGGTATGAAGGCCCTTCTCGCGGTGTTTACCCAGTTCTGGCGGCCCCGTCGGGCGTACCGCCTGCTGCTTGATGTCCGTTCTGCCGGATTCGCGATGATAGCCTCCGTGGTGGTGATATCCGCGGCCGGTTACGCTCCGGCCCTCTTCGTAGACTGGGATGAGTTCCAGTCCGAATGGATGGCCGGCAGGGTCCCGGAGCTGGTTGATGAAGGCATGACACCCGCCGCCGCGGACAGCGCCGCCGCCGATGAGCTTGTGGAGATAAGACAGATGACCGCAAGCCTGCCCATGGCAAGGCTGGTGGAGAGGGGTGTCATAGGGCTGCTGGCAGCACTGGCCGCCTTCGGCATCGTGTACGCGCTGGAGGGCGGGAAGCTCGGCAGGTTCATGGATTACCTGACATCCTCCATGCTGTCCCAGTCCGCCTACATGCTATCCGGTGTGATCCTGATACTGCTGGTGTCGGTCCTGGGCGTATCTCCGGGAGCCAGGCTGAACCTGTCCATACTGGTCCCGGCCGGTACTGCGGACCCCTCCAGGATCCACGTGTTCCTGTTCAGGTTCCTGGAGAACGTGGACGTACCGTCGGTGGTATGTCTTCTGCTTTGGGGCACGGGACTTTCCGCCATGCTGGACCGGGACAGGTCCTGGGGTATACGGCTTGTTTTCTCCGTATATATTCTTGGAATACTGCTCATCGCGCTGCCGGTGATGTTCGCCCCGGCGGCATGACGGAAACGGAGCCCTTTATATGAGGAAGATCTTTCTGCTTCTGGCCGTAACGGCCACGGCCGCTCTTGCCCAGCCGGACACCCTCTCTCTTGATCTCTCAGGATGGGTCGGGCTGGCCATGGAAAATTCACCCGAAATGGAAATTTCATCCGCTGACCTCATGATCTCTGAAGCTTCTCTTCGATCGACGAGGTCGTTCCTCTGGCCCACCCTGAGCCTGGGTTCCTCCGGCAGGCACAGCTGGAGTTCGGTCCCGGACATGTCCGGCGGCTACACCGATACAGAGGGAACCACCTGGTCCATGTCCGCCGGCGTTTCGCAGGAACTGCTGGCCTCAGGCGGCAGCAGCTGGCTTCGGCTTTCCGGAAGCAGGCGGTCCCACGAAGCCTCCAGGTTCGATCACCGTCAGACAGGTCTCGACCTTACCATGGACGTGATAGAAGCTTACTACGGAGTGGTCGAGGCGGCGGGGCTCCTTGAATCGGCCCAGAGGGCCCTGGACAGGAGCACCGAACAGCTGAGCAGGACATCTTCCCTCTACCGTATGGGGGGAGCCACGAACCTGGAACTCATACAGGCTGAGGTTCAGCAGAGTTCCGACAGCCTTACCCTGCTTCAGAGGGAGAACGCCGTTTCCAGCGCCTACGTTAACCTTCGCAGGACCGCGGGTGTCACCGGCTCACCGTACAGGGTCAACACTGAAGCGGTTCTTCAGCCGGTCACCATCAATACCGCCTTGGGTTACAGCCTGGATACCTCCGGCAGCAATATTCTGGCCGCCTCGGAGGAGAGGCTGGCCGCGGCGGAGTATTCCTGGCGGGCCGCCAGACGGTCCTACTGGCCATCTCTCACCGCCGGGGGGAGCTGGAACTGGAGCGACGATGAACTGGATTTCGAGGATTTTTCCAGCCGGGACAGCTGGCAGGTATCCCTTTCGCTCCAGTGGACCCTGTTCGACGGTTTCAACAGGGAAAGCATCATTCAGTCCTCCAGGGCGTCCATGCTCAGACAGGAGGCTTCGCACAGGGCGCTTGAGAACTCCGTGGAAAGTTCGCTGATAACCGCCCGGAACGATCTGGTCAATTCCATACGCAGATGGGAACTGTCCCTTCAGGTACTGAACCAGGCTCGGGAGCAGCTGAGACTCTCCAGGATGAGCTACGAGCTGGGAAGCATCTCCCTTCTGGACCTGCTGGACGCCCAGTCTCAGCTGGCTTCGGCGGAGGCTTCGGTGGAATCATCCCGCACCGCCAGCCTTATTGCGGAGGCCAGGCTTCTGGTCCTCCTGGGTCGCTCACCCAGGGTTGGCGAATAACCGTCGACAGGGGGGTTGCGTTTCCCCGATGGACTTATTTAGAATCTCGGTGGTTGTTATTCCGCTACCGTAGGAGGATTCGATGGGAAGATTAGCATTTCTGTTCCCCGGTCAGGCGTCGCAGAGGGTGGGCATGGACCGGTTTCTCTGGGATTACCCGGATGCGGTGGATTTTCTTACGCGGATAGATGAGATGACCGGCGTCCACAAGCTCAGCGAGATCATTTCGGATGGCCCCGCGGAGACCCTCACCAGGACGGACAATGTCCAGCCGGCCATAACCATGGTCAGCATTGCCACCATGAACGTACTGGTCGCCGCCGGAGTGAAGCCCGAGGGAACCGCGGGCCACAGCCTGGGGGAGTACGCGGCTCTGGTTACCGCCGGAGTCCTTCTTCCCGAGATAGCGGCGAAGCTCACCAGGATAAGGGGACAGCTGATGCAGGAGTGCGCCGACAGACACCCCGGCGGAATGCTGGCCCTTATAGGCATAGACCTTGATGCCGCCCGGGAGTGTGTCCGGGAAGCCTCCTCCATAGGACCGGTAGGGATCGCCAACGTGAACTCCCCGGGACAGGTGGTCATATCCGGCGCTAGGAACGCCCTGGAGAGAGCGGGTGAGCTATGCAAAGAGAGGGGCGCCAGAAGGGTGATACCCCTGGACGTCTCCGGAGCCTGGCACTCACCTCTGATGAAGGACGCGGCCAGCGGCCTTGAGAGCGCTCTTGACGATGCCGGTTTCTACGAGCCGGAGATACCTGTGGTGTCAAATGTCACGGCGGACCTCATCCGCAGCGGCGACGAGGCCAAGAGGCTGCTGAGGGAGCAGGTCACCTCACCGGTCCTCTGGGCTGACTCCATGAGGAAGCTTCAGAACAGCGGTTTCGACACTTTCGTGGAGGTGGGTCCCGGAAAAGTGCTTCAGGGCCTCATGAGAAAGGTGGAGGGCGCGGTCGTCTACGGTACCCACAACAGGGAAGCTCTGGAGGCCACCCTCAGCGCTCTGAGCTAGACACCAGCTTCCGCCGGTCCGGCAAGCTTCGCGACTATCCTGTCATGGGCCCTGAATGCCAGTCCGGTTATCTCCCCCGGTCTTCGCCAGAGAATTTCCGAAGCGTCGTCTCCCGGCTTCGGAGACCCGCTCCAGCTTGTAACTTCCAGCACGACGAGAAGAATTCCTCCGTAGGCGGTGATGTCAGTCTCAAGCTCCAGGACACCGGTATCTTCCGCGGTCAGCCCGGTCTCCTCGTGGAGTTCCCTTCTTCCGCCCTCCTCAGGTGTCTCCCCCATCTCCAGGAATCCACCCGGCAGGCACAGCATTCCCTTCGCGGGAGGGACCGCCCTTCTCACCAGCAGGACCCTGTCGCCGTTCCGCACTACCAGGGCCACCGCGGGAAGAGGGTTCCTGTAATGAACCAACCCGCACCAGGCGCAGTGCAGGTGTCCTTCCAGTCCGGGAGACCTGGACATGGTGGTTCCGCACCTGGAGCAATAGACGGGCGGAAGGTAGTATGCGCTCCCGTCCGGACTGCCGGGCAGGGGAGCCGCCTCCGGCAGATGCCCGGGAAGGCTGCCGTGGGATCTCACTATGCTCCTGGACATGGTTCTCTCCAGGAAGAGCTCCGCGGTCTGAACCGACTCCTCGAGGGGAAACCCGGCAGCGAGCAGAGCGGCACAGGCGCTTGCCAGAGTGCTGCCGATGCCGTGGGGAGGTTTCCGCCAGCTCCTTCGACTCCTGAATACCCTGTGGCCGTCGCCGGTGACCAGTACGTCAGCGGGGTCCGCCGCGGAACGGTCTCCCCTTACCAGTACGGCATCCGCCCCCCTGCCCATGATCATCCTTCCCGCCTCCGTCATGTCCTTGAGGCCGCTTATTCCGGAAATTCCGGAAAGAACCTCCGCTCCGGGCAGGTCAGGAATGCACAGAGTGCTCAGGGGGACGAGGTGTTCCGCGATTGAGCGGAGGGTCTCCCCGCCGGCGGATGACCCCGGACCGTTCTCGGTTACCGCCGGGTCCAGCACGTAGGGAACGCCTTTCAGCTCGGTCTTCAGAAAACCGGCCAGGACCGAAACGTTGGCGCAGCCGCCCAGCACTCCCGACTTCACTCCGGAAACCGGTCCGTCGCGTACCACAGCCCGCAGCTGTTCCAGCAGGAATTCCGGGTCGACGGCCCTGCTGGAGAGGACATTCCCGCTGTCCCTCACGGTAACCGCGGAAACCACCGGGCTTCCGTGCAGTCCCATGGCCCCCGCGCTCTTTACGTCCGCCGGAAGCCCCCCGCCTCCGCTGGGGTCGGTTGACCCCACCAGGAGCAGAACACTTCCCGCCGTTCTGCCGGTCTTCAGACCGAACACCCCCGTTCAGCGGTCCGTTAAAGCAGGATGATGCTTTTTCGGTTCAGTATCAACTATACTAACCACCCTCCATATTTTCGAGTGGCGTTGTTCTGTATATTATTTATGGTAATCGGAGTTCTCAAATGGAATCTCGGGGGAAGGAAACGGAATAATAGCGACTATCAGGATATTCATCTGGAAACCGCTCCTGGCGTTGACGCTGCTGCTTCCGGCCGTGGGAGGGGCGGTAACCGAGCCCCGGGTGGATTCCATCCATGTAGCGGGCGACCTGCCCATGTCCACAGGCAAGCTTCTCAGTGGAACGGGACTGGAGAGGGGAGCGTCTCTTCTCAGGCTGACTCCCGTCCAGCTCAGGGACGGGATAGAGTCCAATCTCAGGGGCCTGGGCTACCTTGATGCCGAAGTGACCGTGCAGTGGCCCCTCTGGGACGAAGAGATCAATATCGTGAGAGTAATGGTGCAGCCCGGGGTCAGGAGCCTGCTCTCGGGTCTCGTTTTCAGCGGAGAAACCGTCTTTACCGCCGATTCGCTGGCGTCCCTGTATCCCGAAGAACCGGGAAGTCC